>CAYQKF010000020.1:55249-56577 GCA_964417935.1 uncultured Pirellulales bacterium | reverse complement strand
GAAGAAGCTACTGATAACAAGCCCGAATCTGAGGAATCCGGGACGGTTCAAGAAAGTGGTGGCGAAAAACCTGAGCCTCAGGAATCTGCCGCTGCTGAGGCGCCCGCCGAAGAAGCTACTGATAACAAGCCCGAATCTGAGGAATCCGGGACAGTTCAAGAAAGTGGTGACGAAAAACCTGAGCCTCAGGAATCTGCCGCTGCCGAACAAGTCGTGGAGGAAACTCAGGAGCAGAAAGCTGCAGATGATAAAGCCGATTCCAAAGGTTCCGGCGCAGCCCAGGAAACAGAAGTCGAATCACAAGTCGTAGAATTATCTGCAGAAGCATTCAAGGCCTTCTGTAACGACATTTCCGCCATGTTCAGTATTGGTATGAAGTGTGGAAAGCAGGAAGCTACCACCGAGACTATCGAGGGTCTTAAGAAACGTTTTAAGAACATCGTAGCCGTTACCTGCATCAAGGTTGATGGTGCTTTAGAGGGAACCTTTCAAGTAATCTTCAGCCGGGAGGGATTATTTACTCTTGCCGGCGCAATAACTATGCCTGCTCAGATGACCTCCTTATTAGAGAAATGTGTTGGGCCGGAAAAGACTATGAAAAACATAAAAAGCGGCTCACTCAAAGAAGCCGAGGAGGTGAGCGATACAATAGCGGAAGCCGGTAATTTGCTGGTCGGGTCCTGGGACAGGGTCTTTCGTGAGGGATTAGAAGGGCATGAGCACCTTGTACAAACCAATACCTTTATCGGTGAGCCGTGGGACAATCCAAAGGAAAAAATAGGTCTGGCCGGCGATGAAAATTTGACGTTTGTTCCTTGTGAGATGACAATCAGCTCTTATCCAACTTTCGTCTGTGGTGCTATTTTCCCGGAAACACTCTTCGACAAAGCTAAAGCCGAAGAAAAGATCAAGGCTGAAGCAGAAGCAAAAGTCAGAGTTGAGGCTGAAGCAAAAGCCAAGGCCGAGGCCGAAGAAAAAAACAAAACAGAAGCTGAAGAAAAGGCCAAAGCCGAAGTTGAAGCAAAGGCCAAAGCCGAAGCCGAAGAAAAAACCAAAGCAGAAGAAAAGGTCAAGGCCGAATCCGAACTAAGAGCTAAGGCCGAAGCCCAAGCAAGGGCCAAGATCGAAGCCGAAGACAAGGCAAAAGCTGAAGCCGACGCAAAAGCTAAAGCCGAGACTGAAGAAGAAACCAAAGCCGGAGAAGATGTCAAAGCAGAAGCTGAAGAAAAAACCGAAGCCGAGATTGAAGCTAAAGCAGAGACCGAGGCTAAGACCGAAGCGGTAGAGGAGAAAGGCGAGCTCGAAGTCGAAGCTAAAGAAAAAGCAGA
>CAYQKF010000020.1:3359-55149 GCA_964417935.1 uncultured Pirellulales bacterium | reverse complement strand
GACCGAACCCAAAGCTGAAGAAAAAGCAGAGACCGAACCCAAAGCTGAAGAAAAAGCAGAGACCGAACCCAAAGCTGAAGAAAAAACCAAGGCCGAAGAAAAAACATCAGTGCCTGACCAGAGCCAAGAGTCCGCGACGGGCGAGATTTCCGAAACCATCCAACAAATGACTCAGTCACCGGCTGTTCTGCCGGGTGAGTCCGGTAAACCCACAGCTAAAATACATATCAGCGTTTCATCAGGAGTGTGCGCAAAAGACATTATGCAAAAAGAAGCAGTCTGGGCAAATTCAGAGGAGAGCGTACAGCAGGCTCTTACAAAAATGCAGCAGCAGGATAGCGGCTATATAATGGTAGGCCAGGACGGGGCACTGGAAGGTATAGTATCGAAGTCTGATATAACAGGAGCAACCAGTATTTATCTGCGGCCGATATTTGCGAAATGGCATGGGCCTCTGGATGATGCTACGCTTCAAATCAAACTCAAATGGATAATGAGCAGGCCTGTTCGCACGGTAAGGCCGGAAACACCGCTGGAAACAATAATAGAAAATTTGTGCCGGTTCGGCGGGCGTGGCTTACCCGTGATGGATGAACAGGGCAAAGTTCAAGGCTTAGTAACGGTATTCGACATCTTCCGGACTCTGCTCAACACAAGCGAGGATGTTTCAGCCGTTGGCAAAACAGCCGAGACACCCGCATTAGCATAAATTAGGAAAGTGCCTAAAGTGAGCTAAAGTGAGCTAAAGTTAAAAAACAAATAACTTTAGGCACTTTAGGCACTCCAAACTTTAGGGCAAGCCAGATTGCAGGAGCAGTTCGCGAACCGCCTCTGCTTCTGTTCCTGGTTGTCATTCCTGTTTTGAGGCGGCAAAAATCAATTGTCCAAAGCTGTGTCAGTCCGTGCCCCAAAAAAAATCGGTCAATTTGAGTAAATTGACCACCCTTAAATGTCGAAATAGCAACAAGAATAGCAACATAGTCTTTGGCAACGACATCAGATTCATGGGGCGGTAAAAAACAAAATGCAAAAGACTGGCAAACTTACAGGACTTATAGACCAGGCAGCTTCTGCAATAAATATGCTCAGTGCGACGGATTTATCGGAGGTTGAGAACCTCCAGACAATCCTCGACCAAATCAAGCAGAATATCGCCGAGATAAGCGACGGTCCAGCACAACTGCTCGAACAAGCCCAAGGTACAACTTCCGAGGCGGCTGAGGCGCTTCAGGAAATACTCCAAAAAGAAGCGCAAGATACTGCCAAGTCAATCGAGATAATATCGCAGGCGATATCGACACTTCAAAGTTTGACGAACGAAATCGGCCGGGGCGATGCCACATCTGAATCCGAGCCAGCCGAGACGGAACAGTCTGCAGATGCGGATACGCACGCTTCTGACAGGCGTGTCGAAACTGCGCCAGAGGAGGCCACTGTTATTTCTGAACAAGATGTGGCGTTCATGCTCGACTTTATCACCGAAGCCGGTGAGCATATCGAGTCTGCCGAAGCGGGATTGCTCGAACTTGAGAGTAAGCCGGATGACAAAGAGGTAATCAACCAGATATTTCGTGGATTTCATACGATAAAGGGTTTGGCGGCCTTTTTGAATCTTCCACAGATAGGTCGGCTGGCACATTCGGCAGAAGAACTACTTGACCTTGCCCGCAAGGATGAACTGACCCTGGCCGGCGAAAATATCGACATTGTCTTTGAATCAATTGACATGATGAAAAAGCTGGTTGCCGACCTGGATGAATCGGTAAAGGCCGACAAACCCGTGTCCTCGCAAAAACACCTGCCACAATTGTTAGCAAAATTGAAAACGTCCGTGGAAGGCCAAAATCTTGCCGTTTCTCTCAAAAGTCCCCAGGCTCAGAAAAAAGACAGAGAACTGGACGAGGTTTTAGGCGTAAAGGACGAGCCGAAAAAGCAAGATACAACCGCACAAGCGCAAGCTCGTTCCGGAGATGAAAAAATAAAGGTCAGCACGGCCCGTCTCGACAACCTGGTAAATATGGTTGGAGAACTGGTAATCGCTCAATTAATGGTTAGCGAAGAAGTAAATACGACACAGGCATCCGAGCACAACCTCTGCCGCAAAATTGCCCACCAAAGCAAAATTATTCGTGAACTCCAGCAATTGTCAATGTCGATACGGATGGTTCCTATCGGTGGTGTGTTCCAGAAGATGGCCAGACTGGTTCGTGACCTCTCACGGAAATCCGGTAAGGAGATAAACTTTACCACAACGGGCGACGAAACAGAGCTTGACCGGACTGTAGTTGACAAGATAGCCGACCCGCTTGTGCATATGGTACGCAACGCCATCGACCACGGTATTGAGCCGCCGGAAGAACGCACGAAAGCCGGAAAGAACCCAACAGGACAAATCGAGTTGCGTGCATACCACGAGGCCGGAAACATTGTCATCGAAATTGAGGATGACGGCAAAGGCCTTGACAAAGAACGCATTTTGAAAAAGGCCATCGATAACGGCATTGTTGCAGCCGACCAGGACCTAAGTGACGAAGAAATATTGAAATTAACTCTCCACGCGGGTCTTTCAACAGCTCAGAAAGTAACAAGTGTATCCGGGCGCGGCGTTGGGATGGATGTCGTTAAAAAGAACGTTGAATCACTGCATGGCAGGATTGATATCAGTTCGACTCCCGGCAAAGGGGCTATATTTACCATTCGTATGCCGCTGACGCTGGCAATAATTGACGGTCAAATTATAAGGGTCGGCAGTAATCGTTACATTGTCCCAATAAACTCGATAGACCGCAGTCTCAGGCCAGGCGCCGAGCAACTATCATCGGTCCAGGGCCGAGGTGAGATGGCTATAGTCCAGGGCAAATTGATGCCGCTAACTCGACTGTACAGACTATTTGGTGTTGTCCCGAGTACTGAGGACCCGACCGAATCATCACTGGTTGTTGTCGAAGATGAGAACAAAAAATGCTGTCTGCTGGTAGATGAACTATTAGGCCAGCAACAGGTAGTGATAAAAAGTCTGGGCGAGGGATTAGGCAAGGTAAAGGGTGTTTCCGGTGGAGCAATTATGGGTGATGGCAGAGTGAGTTTGATTCTGGATGTCCCCAGCCTGATGGAATTAGCTCACAAAACGTGTGGCACGGGCTTCCAGCCCGTGAAAACACGGCCAGGATGGCCGTGCCACCGAGGTTTATGATGGAAACATTTACAATACAAAACTTTGTTTTGACAGAAAGAGATTTCCGCAAAATCAGTAAGCTGGTGTACGAACACTGTGGGATTAATCTGCGCGACGACAAAAAGGAGCTGGTTCGCACCCGATTAACAAAACGGCTGCGTAAGGGCAATTTCAAGACATTTTCAGACTATATAAAGCATGTCCTTGAAGATAAAACAGAGAAGGAATTTTCGATACTTATCGACTCGCTCAGCACAAATGTAACAAGCTTTTTCCGTGAGGGACAGCATTTCGAGTTTCTGCAAAAGAGATTCCTGCCGTTGCTGCTGGAACGAAAACGAAAAAGCCGTGACTTTAGGATACGCGCCTGGAGTGCCGGCTGCTCATCCGGGGAAGAACCCTATTCGATAGCTATCACTTTACTCGATGCCGTTCAAGGGCAGGGCCGATGGGATATTAAAGTCTTAGGTACAGATATCTCAACAAGTATGCTCGAAACCGCCCAAATGGGTGTTTATGATAAACAACAAGTCAAGCCGGTCTCGCCGATGCAGAGGCAAAAATATCTGCTGGCCTCTCATATAGACAAGCGGAGGGTATTCGAGGTGAGCAAGAGCCTGAGAGAGGTTGTAGTCTTTAAGTATCTGAATTTGATGGAAGATTGGCCGATTAACCCGTCCAGTGGAGTGGACATCATTTTCTGCCGTAATGTGATGATATATTTTGATAAGCCGACGCAAGAGCACCTTGTAAAGCGCTTCTGGAATGTGCTGGCTTCGGGAGGAGTTCTGTTTACCGGACATTCAGAATCGTTAACCGGTATCGAGCATAAATTCAGATACATTCAGCCGACGATTTATGCGAAACCATAGGGAAAGAATATGTCGAAAAGAAGGATAATCATTCATGTATCAGATGCGAAGGTTTCCAATGATCCGGCGGATGTTCTGGTAACATATTCGTTAGGCTCGTGTATTGGCGTATGTTTATATGACCCGGGGGTAAATATCGGCGGTATGCTGCATTATCAGCTTCCGAGTTCCACGGCGGATGCGGGGCGGGCCCAAGAAAAGCCGTTGATGTTTGCCGACACCGGTATGGAGATTTTAATTGATAAAATGTTGTCAATGGGGGCAAAGAAGAAACGAATGCAGGTAAAGATTGCCGGCGGCGCAACAATGGATACCGGCCCTGATGGATTTGATATCGGCAAACGTAATCATCTGGCTATCAAGAAAATACTGTGGCAAAACGGCATGTTCATTGATGCCGAGGACGTGGGCGGGACTTCGGCTCGCAATATGTATATGAACATTGCTAATGGCGCTGTAACAGTCAAGGCTAAAGGACGTGAGAAAGGTTTATGATAAAAACAGCTTAACCCAGCACCAATCCCGTTGTGTCCGGGGCTGGGATATGGTTTGCCGGTTTGAAGTCGGGATTGGTGCTGGGTAAACGGGAGATATAAAATGGCTCTGAATATACTAATTGTGGATGATTCTTCTTTAACACGCAAAGCTATCAAGCGAATCATCGATATGCTTGGTCTTAATGTCGGCCAAATCCTCGAGGCGGAAAACGGAACAGAGGCCTTGAAGATTCTTGATAAAACGAAGGTGGATTTGGTGCTCGCGGATTTGAATATGCCGGAGATGGGCGGCATTGAAATGATTTATCATATGCGGGGCAGCGAAGCCACCAAAAACATTCCTGTGGTCGTTGTAAGCACAGAATCCAGCACGACTCGAATCGAAGGTCTTTTGGCCGACGGCGCAAAGGCCTATCTGCATAAGCCTTTTACGCCGGAAGAAGTTAAGGAAGTTATAACACAGACTGTCAGTCTTCACAAGGCTTCGACCCGATAAATTGGAGTGTAAAACAATGATCGAAACAGACAATATACTAACCGATGCGCTGATGCAAGCACTTGAAACAATGGCTTTTTTGACCATTATGCCGCTTGAAGAGGATATGGCCGCACCCGAAAAGACCGTATTGGCCGAAATAAGTTTCACCCGTCGCGACGCGGCTTCGACGCCCATCGAGACGCGGCGGACAGGACCTAAAAACGGAACCATTCAAATACTGGCAGGTCTGGACTTCTGCAGAATTCTTGCGGAAAACATAAGTGCACTGACAGAAGTGAACGATGAAACCTGTTACGATGCCCTCAAGGAGTTGTCCAATGTTACCTGCGGATTGCTGCTTCCGATGCTGGCCTCCTCCCGAGCGGATGTGTTCGATGTTACCGTTCCGACACTCAAAACCGGTAACGATTCACCGAGATGGGATGAGTTTGTAGAGCAGCCAAACAGTCGCATATTGAACATCGAAGGTTTCCTGGTCGCTACCAGGCTAATTATGAAAAAGTAGGGTGGGGCTTGCCCCACCGAGACTACCAGGCTGATTATGAAAAAGTAGGGTGGGGCTTGCCCCACCGAGACAATGCGGGTAAATCTGTTAATTCTGTTTGGTGGGCTAAAGCTCACCCTACGAAGCGGAGATAAGCTATGAACAGCAAAGATTTTTCGGGCATAAGAGATAACGGCCCGCTGCCTGAGACAAACGAGATAGAAATACCCGATGATATCGGTGACATATTAGATGACTATATAGAATCAACCAGTTCGATGCTCGACGAACTTGAGCAGGCAACACTGGCGTATGAAGCGGGCAATAACCGCCAGGAAAACGCTGCAACGATAAAACGGATTCTACACAAGATAAAGGGTGAATCGGCAATGGCAGGTATTGAGCAGATGTCTGAGTTATGCCACCAGGCTGAATCCGCCTTTGAGGAACTTGCCGAAGATGAGCGTCCGGATATGTTGCTGAGGTTTAAGGACTGGGTCTGTGCTGCGATATGCAGCCTAACAGGTTAAACTCTTGTGGGGGACAAATTATGGCAACTGCTATTCAAACAAAAATTAAAGTTCTGATAGTAGATGACTCTGCTATAGTGCGTAAGATACTGAGCCAGCAATTGAGTAAACACCGCAATATTGAGATTGTTGGGACTGCACCCGACCCTTTTGTCGCACGCGATAAAATCATATCGCTCAAGCCCGATGTGCTTACGCTCGATGTTGAAATGCCCAGAATGGACGGGATAACGTTTCTGCGAAAATTGATGAAGTCCCATCCGATGCCCGTTATTATTCTAAGCTCTCTGACCCCCAAGGGCGGCAAGACGGCTATGGATGCACTTGCAGCCGGTGCGGTAGAAGTTATAAGCAAACCGGGCCCGGCCTACAGCGTTGGCGAGGCCTGTGAAGACCTCGTTGAAAAAATAAAGGCTGCGTCAAGGGCCCGCGTCAACAAACGTACGGTACCGCAACAACGGAAGGCATCACCCCCTGAGCGACTGCATATGGCCGAGACTACCAATAAAATCTTTGCAATCGGGGCGTCAACCGGCGGTGTCCAGGCATTATCATGTGTGCTTCCCGCCTTACCCGCCAACGCACCGGGGACGGTAGTGGTTCAACATATGCCCGCCAACTTTACAACATCATTTGCCCAGCGTCTCAACGGCGAGTGTGCAGTAAACATTAAAGAGGCCCAGCACGGAGACCACGTTATTCCAGGGCGTGTTCTGATAGCTCCCGGGGGACTACATATGCTCCTGCAGCGCTCGGGTGCAAATTACTATGTTACCATAAAAGACGGCCCGTCCGTATGCCACCAAAAGCCCAGCGTCGAGGTTCTGTTTAACTCGGTGGCCAAGTATGCAGGCGCCAATGCTGTTGGAGCTATTCTTACGGGTATGGGAAATGACGGCGCCGGCGGTATGATGAATATGCGAAAAAATGGTGCTTATACTATAGCACAGGATGAAGCATCATCCATTGTTTTCGGTATGCCCAAGGAAGCTATCGACCGCGGAGCAGCCCAAAAAATCGTCCCGCTCTCGCAGGTAGCCAGAGCTATGATTAGCGCTGCAAATCGTTAGGCGCTTGGCTTTCGTTACGACCTGGCGCAAACTGCCTCACTTGGAACAACAACATCCTTTTGCTATGAATTTGTGGTAGCAGAGCGAACATCTCCTTACTAAACTAAGCCATCTTGGAAAGAAAAACTGTATAATACACCCAAGATACTTTTATTTATCAGGTAAATTTGCTACTCTACTGAAATAGGAGTTAATATGCGTAAGCTCGTTTTAATCTGTTTATTGGTATTGCTGAAATCCGCAGGCAGTCAAGCCGATACCGTAAGATTAGAAAGCCACTCGCTGAGGGTTAAGATTAATGACGTTACGGGCCGATGGACCTTGTTAGATAAACGCTCGGGAACCAGGTGGCCCTCCAAGGGGACGGCTGGGTCAGGCACAGCAACGTGGCTTGAGGGGGACTTTGTTAGAACTGAGACCACGGACAAGAATTCTGCACGTCTGCGCAAGAAGAACGGCTCGGCTGTTGTTTTTGCTCTGGTCGATGAAGGAGAAACATTTGAGCTTCGTTACGAGGGTAAGGCAGATAGAAATGTCCGTGTGCTTGATGACGCATTGTCTATTACAGATATTGAGGGCGGCTACGCTATCGTCCCCTGCCGTGAGGGGCTGCTGATTCCAGCAGACAGTGGTAAGCCGTTTAAACGAGTGTTCGGCACCTCCGATTATGAAGGCTGCCATATGAACATGCTCGGATTTATAAAGGGCGGCTCGGCGCTGATTGTAACCTGGGACGATGCTTATGTATTTCCAGAACTGCAGAGCACCAGGCCCACAGATAAGCCGTACCGCCAAAAGCTAACAACAACGTTCGAGCTGCGCCGCACTGCGAGGTTACTGCGTCTGATGCCGTTAGGCAAAGGCGACTGGAATACGATAGCTGCGGCTTATAGGCGTTATGCCGAAAAGCAAGGCCTGGCGATAACACTTCGCGAGAAGATACGCCGTGACCGGCACGTTGAGCTGATGGTCGGTGCGGCGAATGCCAAACTGTGGACCTGTCTTGCACGCCGTATGAACGAAGACAGTACTAAGGAAGAGTCGGTCAAAGTTCGTTGGACTTTTGACGAGGCCGCCCAAATCGCTGAGCACCTGCATAAAGACTTGGGCATTGAGCGCTGCCTGTTTATGGTTGGTGGCTGGACGGAAGGTGGCTACGACTGCCGGCATCCCGATAACCTGCCGGCTAATCCTGAGTGTGGTGGTAACAAAGCGCTGTCGGATACGGTAAAGCGAATTCAGGAACTGGGCTACGTCGCAAGCCTACACGACAATGTGCAGGACATGTATCGGGACGCAAAGAGCTGGGACCCGGCATTCATCGAGAAGCGTCGAGACGGCTCGCTCATCACAGGCGGCAGATGGCTTGGTGGACGGGCGTATATGGTATGTGCACCCAAGCAATTAGAACTTGCCAAACGGCCCCAGAATCTACCTGCCATTCATCAACTATTCTCACCCTGGAGTTACTTTATCGATACGACCTACGCCGTGGGGCCTCGTGAGTGCTTTGACCCGAACCATCCTATCGACCGTAATAGCGACATCGAATGGAAGATTCGCCTGAGCGATTACGCCAGAGAATTGTTTGGGATATTCGGCAGTGAGTGCGGTCGCGAGTGGGCGCTGCCCCACAGCGACTTTTTCGAGGGACTCGTGGCTGTGGGGGGAAAGTACTATCATAACCTCAAGCCGGAAGACATTGGAGCTACGGTTATTCCCTTCTTTGAGATGGTCTATCACGATTGTCAAATATGCTATGGTAAGTACGGCTACCGGGCAGAAAGGGCCGCCGAATATGTCGCACATCATGTTTTGTGTGCACGTCCGCTGCATTACCATTCCTTTGGCGACCATCTTTATTGGCAATCAGTGAACAACCAGGGCAAAACAAACAAAGACAATCAGACTCCTGACAACTCGTGTTATACCCGCAGTGATGGCGGTTGGGCAGAAAATATGCACCCTCTCGATGTGTTCCTGAAGAATACGCATGAAGTTCTGGGGCCTCTACATAGAGTGACAGCCCATGAACTTCTAACGCGGATGGAATTTCTCAGCAAAGACCGCGCGCTCCGACGAGCCACTTATGGACAAGGGAAGGATGCAACAAAAGTCATCGTAAATTTTGGGACAACAGAGGCCCGGTTTACGTCAAAGCTGGGAGGAGATGTCGTCCTGCCGCCCTGGGGATTCGTGGTTGAGGGGCCACGTTTCGTGGCTTTCCATTCACGTAGCTGGAACACAGAAGATTACGGTAAAGGGGCTCTGTTTACACTCCAGGCATTGGACGATAAGAACCTTTCGGAGACCCGTCGCATACGTGTCTTTCATGCCTTTGGCCCTCCAGATCTTCGATGGAGGGATGAACGTTATAAGGTACAACGCGAGCAGATAATCCAGCCGGAAGAGTAATGCCCCTGAGCAAGACACGACCGAAACTCAGTGACGTGGAAAAGGCAATCATCTATAAAATTTACAGGATCTCTAATCGTCTTATTACTATTTTTTGAACCAGAGCTGTTCCAGTTATTTCTTAAAGTGGAACAATACAGCGCGTGAATCCGGAGCATCAAAAGTGAATGTGCCGGCAGCGCCAAAGCTGAGCTGCTTTTGCTTTTTGGCTATTATGTCATAACGAGTAACCTGCCATTTGCCTCTGGGTAGTTTTGCTCTTATACTTTTATAAGCTTTGTTCGTACCAAGGACATACTCGTGGTTTGGCCATTCCATTGCCCGAAATTCCTGTTCAATATTTTGAAAGATGCCGTTGTTTTTATCGCCTGTATCTGACTTGTGGACCGGTGACATTTTCCAGAATGTGATGTTCTTATCAATTACCTGGCGAAACCAGAGAAGATTGTCGGCAGATTTATGTTCGGAGGCTTTGAAGTTGCCGTGGAAATAGTGTCCCTTCTTGCCGGCGGGCTTATGTCCCGTTGTGCCGTACCCGCCTCCTAAAAATGCTCCCAAATGCGACTCAATCACATCACCTTCCGACCAGCCGTCGCCCTTGCCTTCGTAGGCTAACTCGTCGTCGATAACGGGAACGTTCCCGCCGACGTAGTGATTACGCGAAACCCAGTCCGCCGCAATTGGCAGCTTCTTTAGCTTCTTCTGGATAATCACGTGGTCATGCCAGGGCAGGGCATTTAATTCCTTATACCAATCCCGCGGTCTGGAGTGCACACTCATCGGCGTTGGGTAGGGCAGATACTTGCGCATCGTCGTACCGAATCGTACAATGTCTTTTGGTTGATACTTGGGATTCTTAATATCAAACTCGTTTGACAGGCATATCCAGACGTTGGGATAGCTGCCATAACGCGCAGCAATATATTTCAAGATTGGAGTGCAATCTCCCGCATTTTCGGAAGCGGTCAGAACCGAGCGTGAGTCCTTCGTGTCCGGGCCGTTGATAATCAAGTCGGCAATTAGATCATTTTTGTAAGCTTCCCGAACCGCCAGGTCAACACGGCGGTAGAACCAGGCAGAATTCGGGCGGTGTGAGAAATTACCGTTGTCTGTTGGCTTTCCTAAATTATCTAAAAAAGGTTTCTCCTTAGGATGGGGATAGCGATCGCCGGTAATGGAGAAACGCACCTTTTTAAAGTAGCGGCTGTTTCCAGTGATATCGTCCGCAATATTCCCTCCAGTGGGTCCCTTGTCGTTATATTCCGAGAGAAAACTATACATAGTATTTCCAAAGATATACTGGTGCGAACCATCAGAGCGCCTATACCAGCGACCCTTGGCGGCATCCTTGTCCACTTCCCAAAAACCTTTCCCGGAAGAAGACACACACACGATGGAGTAACCTTCTTTTTGGCCATTTAGTTCCGATTTGTTCGATGTTGTTTTGACAAGTGTCCATTTACCGAGTTTTGTCGGGCAGAACCTGACCTTGAATATACCCCCGGAAAGACCACCCTTGCCATCACCATCCCAAAAGCCATAGATTTGATAAGAGGGTTGGCCGCTTTCGTGGCGCCACTTTGTAACCAGGTCTATCTGGCGTGTGGGACTGTCCAAAGGCCCGTATGTGGGGCCGGAAAGCGTAATCTCGTGCACATCGTACAACTGCACTTTTTCAGGAGTACCGGCAAAAGAAATTTCGGCCAGCACGAGATTGAGCAATGAAGCAATTATAAGAGCCCAGCATAGCTGGGTTTTCAACAAAACCCGCCGTTGGCGGGCCCGCAAGGCGAGAACCCAAAACAAATCTTTTTTTAGTTTACTCATAACTATAAACTCCTGATGTATTTTTGACCAAGTAAAGCGGCCCCTTTCATAGACGACTGTTCGTTAAAAACATATTGGCAGGCTCTCATCCACCTCGATTTTGCCCGAATCAAGGCAGGATTTAAAGCTCCACCGGTCACGTGAATAACATCTTGAAGGGTCACGTTCTTAGCAATTTCTTCTAAATGTGATTTCTGATATTCACATAGTCAAAACCCATCTCAAAAGCCAATTTTGACTTCTCTATCGTTTGCTTGGTGGATTCACAGCCGGTTCCGACTATAACTACTTTGTTGCCTTTTTCTTCGGCGAAAACCTCGAGAACCTGATTCTGCTCTTTGTCGCTCAGACTCTTGAATTCCCCATTCGAACCGAGTGCGAGATAGCCGGCAAGATCGGTATCGTTGAGTTTTTGCAGGTTGAACCTCAAGTCATCGAGCGAGAGTTCGTCAGAGCTAAACGGCGTCACCACAGGAGCAAAGACGCCTGAAAGCTTATTCTTGTTTTGTCCCATAGTTTTATCCTTATTGACAAGACTTTTGCAAAATCGAGGTTAGGCATACTTTGGAAAGAAAAAATTGTTTTTTGATTTTTTCTTTTCAATTCAAACAGTATGCTGTTGCCTAATAAAACGTTAGCTAATTATTTAAGAAAATCGAAAAAACTGATTTTCTTAAATAATATATGCCTAACCTCAATTTTGCAAAACTTCAGTTATAAAAATAGGAAAACGCCTGTCAGAAGCGTGCGTGTCCGCATCACAATTACACAATTTCCTATCCTTTAGATAAGTTTTCTTTGCCGGCTTTCAATGTTTCAACGATTGCATCAACATCGAACACGCAGCCGCCCCAGGTGCCTCCCCCAATCTGCTGCATAGCGGCCCACAAGCGTGTGTCGTCCGGAATACTTGGATGAGGAGTCAAGTCAGACCGCAATGGGCGTTCAGCCAATATTTTTGTGCCGAGCTCCGCGCTTCTCTGAACCGGTGGAGAGTCGG
Organism: uncultured Pirellulales bacterium; assembly: GCA_964417935.1. Taxonomy (GTDB): domain Bacteria; phylum Planctomycetota; class Phycisphaerae; order Sedimentisphaerales; family Anaerobacaceae; genus NIOZ-UU13. The sequence continues at coordinate 42,780 of CAYQKF010000020.1, read as the reverse complement.
CGTCTCCAATCAAATCAACACTTCCTTCCATATTATTGCAATCAATGATAATTTGAATAATGTCTCCGTCCAGTACCTTTCCGATCGGCCCACCTGCCAATGCTTCCGGTGCTATGTGTCCAATACAAGCGCCCGTACTAACGCCACTGAACCGCCCATCCGTAATAACCGCAACATCCTTTCCCCAGGAAAGATACTTTAGTGCACCCGTAACTTCCAGTATTTCTTCCATTCCGCTTCCCATTGGGCCTGCGCAAATAAGTACGATGATATCACCAGGCTGAATAGCTCCTGTTTTTATGGCCCTGATAGCGCTGTGCTCGCTTATGAACACACGAGCAGGGCCGATTTTGCGATACACACCATCAGTGTCTAACAACGTCGGGTCAAGGGCAGTACTCTTAATGACCGAGCCTTCCGAGGCGAGGTTACCCTGTGGCAAGGTTATGGTACTGACCAAGCCGCACTGCCTGGCTCGTTCAGGATTCATAATCACATCGTCCGGATCGACACCATCTTTTTGGTAAAGCAACTCCCGTAGCCGTTTTCGGCGTTCCGACTCTTCCCACCAGTCGAGCAACTTGTTCAGGCTTTCACCTGATATTGTCATCACGCCCAAATCTAAAAGATCAAGTCGTCTTAAGTGCAACATAACTTCCGGCACGCCACCGGCCAGAAAAACTCGCACCGTCGGGTGCCCTACCGGCCCATTGGGCAAAACGTCAACAAGACGCGGCACCTTTCGAGTTATGTTATTCCAGTCCTCAATAGTTGGACGTCTTAATCCTGCTGCATGTGCAATTGCAGGAATATGTAATAGCAGATTGGTTGAACCACCAAAAGCCGCGTAAGCAACCATAGCATTACGAACGGCTGCATCGGTTAAGATATCTTTCATTGTAAAGCCGCTTTCATACAGCCGCGCCAATGCTCTGGCTGAACGACGTGCGATGTCAAGCCAGATAGCCTGGCCGGATGGTGCAAGCGCAGAATGCGGCAGGCTTATCCCTAAAGCCTCAGCGACGACCTGAGATGTTGCCGCTGTTCCAAGAAACTGACAGCCGCCGCCTGCACTCGCACAGGTACGGCAGGTCATCTGCCTTGCATATTCCAGCGTCACCTGGCCATGGGCAAAACGCGCCCCGATGGACTGGATTTTACCCAAATCCTCACCGTCAGCAGGTGGAAGTGTCACTCCACCCGGTACCAGCACAGACGGCAGCTCGCGCATAGCAGCCAGTGCCATCATCATTGCGGGTAACCCTTTGTCACAAGTCGCTATACCCAGCACTCCTTTTCGCGTGGGCAAACTACGTATCAGACGACGAAAAATTATTGCGGCGTCGTTGCGGTAGGCAAGACTATCCATCATGCCCGTCGTGCCCTGGGTCCGGCCATCGCAAGGATCGGTGCAGAAAGCCGCAAACGGTATGCAACCAAGACGTTGCAATTCTTTTGCAGCGGCTTTCATTAACAGGCCCAGCTCCCAGTGCCCGCTATGGTAGCCGAGCGCAATGGGCGTGCCATCACCGGCGCGTATCCCTCCCTGGGTACTTATCAGCAAGAATTGCTTTTGGGCCATTTTGGACGGTTCCCACCCCATGCCCGCATTCTGACTCATTCCAAAGATATCACCACTTGGAGCATCAACAAGAAGACTCTCAGTTAAGGGCAGACAACCTTGCGGCCCCGCCGCGTTTGTGGTCACGTTGTAGATGCCATCGTCTTTACTATCAAGAATATCTTCGAGCGTTATCCCATTGGGCATCGAGAATGAGTCATCCATATGCACGACCTTGATAGCAGATTGTTATGGGAGACTGTATCGGATACATGTCAGGGACCCCGCTTTGCGGGAACCCTCATTATTCTATTGAGCTACAAAACGGTCCTCATTAAGAATATCACCTTCAACACCATAATGCCGAAATGTCACTGTGGGCTTACCCTCTGAACGGTCAACTATGACGGCAAGGAATCCCCCAATCACTTTTAAGTACTGATGCTCAGGATATCTCTGATCATCGCTCCAGCCGCCGGCATGTTCATTGCTTGCCGGCCCACAAGAATATTCCCGCACACCCGTTTTTGCATCCACCGATACATACTGCCAGTGACGATCTCCACACATGACGTACATGTTCTTCTGTTTCGAGATAAATCCCCTTAACTCATCACCTTCGTGCGCAAAATCTACGTTTGAATGATTGTCATGTTTATTCGTTCGGTCGGGCCCTACAAGAGGTGTTGGGCTGATCAACATACGAAATGTTGCATCTGACTCCTGAACAGTCCGCTTAAACCATGCCTTTTGCTCTTTGCCCCAGATTGTCTTATCAGGGCCATCAGGCATTGTATTGGGACTGCGAAAATCACGCCCTTCGACCAGCCATATCTGAAGGTTCTTACCCCATCGAAAGGTGCGCCAGGTTCTCTCGCCCATTGGCACCTGCTCCAAGAATACTGCTTTGCCTTGCTCGAACGTGAAGTCTCCCATGAATTTAGTTTCCCTGCTGGGCCAACAATCGTTCATCCAGGTGTCATGGTCGTCCTTGATGAAATAGCTGGTAACCTGACGATGAAATTCAACATTTGTTGGGAGACTGTATGTGCGGGCCCAGTGCCAGCGAGCCATCGATAAAGTCTTGGCCAGCTTGTCATAGTAAACGATATCGCCCGTATGGACAAAGAAGCTGGGATCAAGCTTCAACATAGCGGGATAAATCTTGAAACCACCACCGGGAGCATCTTGATCCGGATAAGCTTGACCGGTTGATACCGTGAAGACAACGCTTTCAGGCTGGTCGGCACGTGGTGCCGTTCTAAACACACCATCTACCACCTGTACTTTCTTTCCTCCTGCACTTGCCTTAGCTTCGGCGCGCACCTGATACCTGGCATTAGGATTCAGACCGGTCAATTTGAACTGATGAGTGTAATCGCGTTTTGGATTTACTGTGCACCAATTGGTGGTATTCCAATTGGAAGCTCCCTCTATCCTGTACAGAATCCTGACTTTCCCCGGTGCCCCCGGCACGGCCCCTTCAATTGTGTGGATTGTTGAATCCTCTGTAAACTTGACAACGGGGGGTAAATCCGGCCTTCCCTTGGGTTTCTTAATTAGTTCTTCACCGGTCCTGGAATCACGATAACGAATCTCGGGCATAGGTGCTTCCAAGCCAACCCGTTCCGGATTGAGAGTCAGACGCGTCCAAACGATGGCCGTGTTATCTGTTACCTCACCGATTTTAATGCCTGTGGCTTGATAAGGTCCAGTAGGGGCAGGCCTATGTGCCTGCCCAGGGCAACCTACTTCGCCACAACCATACGCGGCCAAGATAAGGACTATCAATACCACCTTCGTAATGGGTTTCAAAATCATTAAAATATCCTTTCTAATCGAAAAATTCCCTTTGAAATTTTTTACACTTTTGAAATTCCAATTTAACAGTTTCTCGGCATCCCAGCAACGCTGGGTTCCGAAAATACCCGCCGTTGGCGGGGTCACGAACATTATTATCCCTATCAATCAAAATTCGTCAAGAGGTTACTTCCAGGGTTATGTGTAATTAGGGCGCAGCGAAAATTCCTGTCCTTGACAAGAGTAGGAAATAAGAGTTAAGGTACATCTTAAATTAAGGATAGAAACATGAATCAAAACACTTTGATTGGACGGAACTTTGTGTCGATAAGGGCGCTTACGGTCTTTGTGTTGGTATTGGTTGCGGCCTCTGCAACCAGCTCAACGGCAGATGCTACTTTGCGAAGTAGCACGCTACGCAGCACGAGTTGGCCTCAGTATCGCGCTGACGCTACGCGAAGCGGCTACACGGCTGAAGCGCTTCCGAAGGAACTTTCCGTGATGTGGGTCCGCCACGCGCGCCACCTTCCCAATCGAGCGTGGGTAGGGCGAAGTTTGGCGCGTTCGCGCATGAAGTTCGACTGGGCTTACAGCGTGGTAATAGCAAATGGCCTCTGCTACTTCGGCAGTTCGGCCGATGACAAAGTCTACGCTATTGATGCTGCGACAGGGAACCAGAAGTGGAGCTTCTTTACCGGCGGCCCCGTCCGCTTTGCCCCTGCTGTCTGGAAGAATCGGGTCTTCGCTGCCAGCGATGACGGCTATCTTTACTGTCTTTCGGCACAGAACGGCAAACTGCTGTGGAAACTGCGCGCAGGACCCGGGCCGGACCTCGTGTTCGGGAACGGACGCATGGTGTCGCGCTGGGTTGCTCGCGGTGGACCAGCTATTCGGGACGGCATCGTTTATTTTGGCGCACGAATCTGGCCAACGGACGGGGTCTATATTTACGCCGTTGACGCCCAGAGCGGCAAGGTACTCTGGTGTAACGACAATACGGGCGCACTGGAGATTGACCAGCCGCACATGGGCGCCTATTCCCGAGGGGGAGTTGCGGCACAGGGATACCTTGCTGTAACCAAAAACAAAGTCTTTGTAATGACCGGCCGCTCCATTCCAGCAGCATTTGACAGACGAACCGGCCGCTTTCTCTATTTCCACCTGAGCCGCTACGGCGGAAAAACGCCGTGGGGCGTCGGTGGAGGCGACGTTATGGCGACCGACGACGTCTTCTTCACGGCAGGCTTCGCATTCGATACCGCGACGGGAATGCGGCATCACCAGATTGGAAAACGCAACTGGTGGACACCATTCGTCAGAGACGGACACAAGTATCACGGCGAATTCCTCGTGGGCGAACGGCAGGTGTTCGCCTGCACAATGGATGGCTTTGTCAGGTCGGAGGGTAAAACGGTATATGGCTCCACGCTGGCAAAAAAGACGTATGAGGTTCGACGTGAATGGGAAACATCGGCCCACACGCCGCGCCTCGCATCTGTCGGGCCCGCGAACAAGGAATACATGGAAAAAATCGAAGATGCGCCTTTCTTGAAGGACCAGTGGTCCGTCGAAACAGACAACGTAATTCAGGAATTCATTGTTGCCGACAAAACCATCGTGATAGGTTCTGGTAACAGGGTGTCTCTGATGGATACCGAATCGAAAAAGGTTACCTTCTCGGCAGAACTTGACGGCGTTGTTTACACATTGGCGGCAACGGGCGGCTGCCTCTATGCGTGTACGGGCAAAGGTACTATCTATTGTCTTGGCCCGAAAACCCGCGACGCAGGGCCCATAGAAATTAAGGCACGGCCGAAAAAATCTCCTTATCCAAAGAACTGTCCCGCAAGTAAGGCCGCCGAGGAAATCATTCGCAGGACCGGCGTTACCAGTGGATACTGCCTGGACCTGGGTTGTAGTGATGGAGCGCTGGCTTATGAACTTGCAAAACGGACCGATCTCTTTGTTGTCGCAGTGGATGCCGACCCAGCCAATATAGAACAAGCCAGGCGCAAGTTGGATGCCGCCGGGGTTTATGGCGCTCGCGTGACCATCATCCAATGCAATCCGTCCGATGCTACTCTGCGAAGTAGCTCGCTACGAAGCACGAACACCCATCTCCCGGATTATTTTGCGAATCTAATTGTCTCATCGGCCTCGCTGATGGAGGGTTCTGACGTTCTGGCGTCAACCGAGATCGCTCGTCTCCAGCGGCCATACGGTGGCGTTGTTTGTGTCGGACGGTTAGGGGCAATGACGGTCAACGTTCGCCCAGAACTCGAGGGCGCCGGAAGCTGGACCCACCCGCTTGCCGATCCAGGAAATACGATATGCTCCGGCGACAAGATTGCAAAAGGGCCATTGGGCGTTTTGTGGTATAGAGATGAGACGCTCGAAACCATCGACCGTCACGGCAAGAATCCCTCGCCGTTGTTCTATAAGGGTGTATTGCTGCGTGAGGGTATCAATGCCATTGACGGTATCGACGCTTACAACGGCCGTGTGATGTGGCGCAAATCTCTGCCCGGATTGCTTGACGCCTATTTAGGCGGGTCGGGCGTAGGTGCTACGCAGATCGGAAACACTTATTGCGTAGCCGATGATGTTCTTTACCTTCGCCAGGACAGCCACTGCTGGCTGTTGGATGTCTATTCAGGTAAGAGACTCGGGCGATTTGAGGCACCTAAACACCCGGACGGGCGCAAGCGTAACTGGACGTATATTGCCTGTGAAGACGGCATTCTTTACGGTGCGCTTGCTAATGAGACTCACACCGTCAAATCCCAGCACGGAAGTGGAAACGAGCGAACACAAGTTCCGATGGACAGACACTTCACCGAATCATCGCTGCTGTTCGCCTTGGACGCCAGGACAGGTGCCGTGAAGTGGACACGGCGTCCCGAGCATTCTATTCGCAACAACTCTATCGCCGTTGGAGATGGCCGCATCTACTTCATCGACCGACCGGTGGCGGAAATCGACAGGATACTGCGCGAGGTCGCCGAGAAAAGGCGGCGCGGAGCCCAGCCGCTCCCGACACATCCGCTCGGGAGACTGTTGGCTCTGGATGGGAACACGGGCGAACTGCTTTGGGATAAGAAAAAGAATGTCTATGGCACCACGCTGGTCTTGAGTGCCAAACACGATGTGCTCCTTATGTGCTACAATCATGTTGGGCGTGCTCTTCCCTCGGATGGTTTCAACCAGGGCATAACCTGCCTGGGCACGTCGGACGGAACGATTCTGTGGGAAACGAAGCAGAAGCTGGGCCAACAGCGTCCCATTGTCGTGGGCCGGACTATCTACAACCTCCCTGGGGCGTGGGACCTGCTGAGTGGGCAGCCAAAGACGGTAATCCGGAACGGGACAGAGGTATTGTGGGAGCTCAACAACCGACGAATGGGGTGCGGCCCGCTGGCGGGTTCGGAATACCTTCTTATGGGCAGGGCCGGAGCAATGGAATATTACGACCTGGCGTATGACCCAGGGGAATATGAGTACTTCGGCGGCGCGCGGGCAGGATGCTGGATAAATATGATTGCGGCCGGCGGCATTGTTTTGGCGCCTGACGACAGCCGTGCTTGCCGATGCGCCTATCAGAATCAGGCGACTGTGGCGCTCAAAGAGCATGGTTTTCGTCCGCCACGGGTAACGGCCGTGGCGAAATCGGGGAAGTATAAGCATGACTTTCAGAGTCGAGCACACACATTTGTCGATAGGCTCAAGATTGTCATGAGTCACCCTCAAGATGATGTTGACATCCGCTATACTTTGGACGACACTTACCCAACGCTGGCCTCGCCGCTCTACACAACACCGATTACGTTGGAGAAGACAACAACCGTTCGTGCTTCGGCCTTCAAAGGGAGCCGCAAGGTTGCCGTCCGCGACGCCGTCATTTTCACCAAGGTGGATAAACTGGATACGAGGAAAAGGAAGAATCGAGAGGACGCACGGCGATGAAGACGAGATTTGCAGTAACCATTTGCGGTTTGTTCTGCTCGGCGGTCGCGATAGGTTCCAGCCTTGGCGCGGCGCCTGCCGCCGCACTTACTGCAAAGCCCAGCCCAGCGTCCAAAAAGGTAGCCACTGAAATCCGGAGGGAGACCACACTGCCATCCAACGGCCCGGCCGGCCGACCACTTCCATTAGTGAGCCATTGGAACATGGGCAGCCAGGGGCGGGGCTGGACGCCGCAGTACCAGGTCAAACTACTCGAACGGGGTCATCATATCCTGCCGTGGCTCGGCTGGCCGCGAGGCGCTCCCGACGCCACGGAGAAGAGTGCAAAGCGGTTCGGCGATTATTACGATGACCTGCTTGCCTACTGTCGCGAGCTTGGACTGCCCATCTCCTTCCGGGGCACCCAGTGGGAGGCGATGTTAGTCAAAAAGAAGTACCGCGAGCTGCCGCCTGAGAGGTGTACCGCTGTGATTACTCCAGAGGACACGGTGATTCCCAAGCTCAGTCCCTTTGGGCCGGTCAACCCGTGGCGTGATCCTGCCCGTGAGTACGTTGACACGACGGGGATGAAAAAACTCCAGCAGATGTATCCCGACCCACCGCTGGTCCTCTTCGTCTCCAACAACGAGGCGCCAGACCTGCGTTGGCATCAGGTGGAACTCTCAAAACGCTATCTGGAAAAGTACGGCAAGGGACGGCCGGACCTGTTCAAGCGCCAGGTCGTTGCCAGAGGCTGGATGGAGCGCTATCCGGTCATGTTCCAGGCGATGCGAGAGGCCCTCGTCAGCGATGCGTGGAAGAATAACGTCCGGTTTGTGGGCTACGGCGCGTTTGGGCCGTCGCACTTCGGACGATGGTTGGGCTGGAAAGAGTACTCCCTGATTACCGAGAAGCGGACCAGCCCCAACTGGTATATCTGGGACGGCGGCAGCCCGTCCTACTACACCCACAACTGGAACGACAACCGCGACCACTGGGTGTGGTCAACCCAGGTGCAGTCCATGAACTGGATATTCCAGCTTGAGGAGGCCTGGAAGGTTAACCCAGGCTTCTGGTGGGAGATCTCCATCTGGGATGGAAATAGTTCCAAATGGACTCCCGAGACCAAATGCACGCCGGAGATGCTCAAAAAATCCAAGGCCTGCCAGTACATGCAGGACGGCCAGACATACACGCCGGAGCGCTACCTGGGCTGGGTGCAGTTCGGGATGTGGCTTTTGCGACCGCGTACCGTCCGTGAATTCCGCGGCAGCACTACGCCGCTGGAGCCATGGCAACCCTTTTTTGAGTGTTTGCTCTTTGCCGTCGATCGCATCTATGCCGACGCAACGCTCGAGGAGTTCTGGCGCCATGGCAAGCTGGTGCCCAACCACGCGCACCGCCATCCCTACCAGGAGGACGTCCCGGAGAAGTACCGCGACATTGACCGGTGGTTCCTGCTGGACACCAATTCGGATTCCCCGCGGCCCTGGGAGAAACATACCAATATCCCTGTCTTCAGCCTTGCGCTTGTGCGGGGCGACGAGGGGAATCGGCGCTGGCTTGTGTACGCCCATTCGCCGCTGGAGGGCAGGCAAGGCGTAATGATTGCTGTGCCTGACTTTGGGAAGATAACCATCGACGTACCTCGCGCAGGCGCGTTTTACCTCATTGACGAGCTGGACAAGACGGTGACGCCCGTCAGGTGAACCAGCTAAATGTATCCGATGGCCAGGGAAAAGGTTACAGTCACAGACCTTTTAAATATACAATGTGAAGCTGCCTGGTCGAATTTGTCGGCTCAATTGCATCAAAGCAAATCCGGTCACCCGTACGGTTCCAACGTGGATGGAAATCGCAGCGTATATCCCCCGACATGTATTGCTTGTCTCTCATATCACACGTGCATAGCACAAGGCTCTGCTTGGTTTGTACGTTGTAGATTAGCAGAGACTGTTCCCTTTTGTCGTGATGTTTTCGGTCTGTCACTATCCAATTCTGGTCTGGTGAGAAACTACAATGCCCGTCAAAATCCAGAAAGCCGTCTCCGACCACTCTATAGTCTGCTTTGCCGTCTGTAAAGAGCACGTGCCTGCGGTCAGAACCATCCACCACAAAAGTCGCGATGATTTCCTTGTCGTTGCGCCAGTCAAAGTGCGAGACTCTCTTATTAAATGGAATAACTTCTCGCAATTCGGAACCATCCAGATTCGCTGTAAACATAGCCGTATATCTGCGACCTCTGGGTGGCAGGTTAGCTCGTGCAAGAAAAAAGAATCGAGTATCATTCTTATTGAAGACTATGTGGTTGAACCACATATGCCGGCCCCGCAAGAGCGGATGCTTCCTGAGCAGACGCTCATAAACCTGGGCGATGGTGACAACCAGCGTGCTTTTGCCGGTAGAAAGGCCCATCAAAAAAACGCCGTCATTATCAGGGGCGGGATTATTGGGATTGGGATCTTTTGCTCCTCCATAGCCGACAACTTTCCGAAGACGTCCCATTCTACCGTAGGTCAAGCTTAACGCCCATTTGCCACTATGGCTAACAGCACTCACTGCTCGTGGCAAAACACGTTTTTTTGACGATTTCACATCCAGAATGACTGATACAACATCATCACCTTGTTGGTCGTTATAGATGATTTCATTCTCAGGATTAAGTGGATTCCAATGCAGCATTGCACCTTGTTGTAGATTCCATGCACAGGTCTCAGCCACCTTGCTGAATTGACCTGTCTGGGAATCGACCAGCCCAATGGCTGCCGCCTCACCCTGGGATGGCATACGGTCTTGAAAGCTGCTCTCCAGACAGACAAGATATCGGCCCGATTTATTCCATGGGCAGATACCGTAGTAACCGAAGAAATGATGCTTTGGCCCACTGGTCAAAGTGCGCATCTTAAACTCAATACTCGGTATCGTTTTCTGGGAAGGATAAACCGCACTTAACTTGCGTAATCCAAAGAAGGTCGTCAAGACCGAATCAACAATGAATGTTCGCCTATTAATGATCATAAATCCACTCCAATCATTGGCATGTTCTTTCGCAACAAAATAAGGTTGATTGTCTATAACCTTTCAATATGAACCTTGAGAGAACCTCATTGTAAAATTCTACCAAATTTTGGCTGCAATTTCAATGAAGAAATCCCTCTATAGCAAGTAACCATGGAGGGGTGTGGCCAGATTTTTTGGCAAGCGATTTTAAGTTCATTTTGGCATTTCGGAAATTGGCCCATTCCCTTCGATTACACTCAGGGTAAACTCAATGCGCTCAGGACAGGCTTTGATTGGGTTTGATTTGGGTTTGTTTTCACTAAGTGTCCAATTGGCAATATTTTCATAATCCCTTGTTAAAATAGAACTTACGTTCATTTGACTTTTTTGGAAATTGGGTTTGTTTTGCATAAAAAGGAGCTGATTTGTAGAGCGTTCTCGACAGATGTAGAGGGCCGAAGACAGATGACAGAGGACAGAAGACAGAAGACAGATGACAGATGATAGATGATAAGATACTGTTGCATAAGGAGTTATCTGGTAGTTTGAAATACGAAATCCTAAGCCCTAAATCCTAAACAAATCCAAATTACATAAAATTAAATGTTCAAAACGGTTCCCTACCAAAGGCATGCAGGGATTCGGGCCTGCTGGCCGTGCTGCGCTGCAGCTTACGACATGCAAACTGAAATGTCATCTTCGCCTGCTGGCGGTTTACGTTAGCCTGCCGACTAACATAGTTATATTATACCATATTATCATTGAAAATCAAGTAAAATCAAAGAAATTGTCCATTAGAGGGCTCTGTTTAGAATTCAAGGCGGGATTCTGAAATTTTTCTTGCTTTTTATGATATGGCCGGACATAATTTCATTGGCAGAAGCGGAAATTTTTACTATTGATTTACAAAAATTCCGCCATATGAGAGGCGGATAAATGTTGTATATTATTATATTCGACGATTAATAATGAAATTCAATAAAAACGCCCCAAGATATAGAGCCGGAAAAGGAGAGCTCAAAGGAGGAACAGGGGGAATTACACGTATGTGCTCAGCGGTTGATTACCTTGAGGTATACAAAGTTGATAAGACATTTAGGATATATACACCTGAAGCATTAGACCCAGATGAGACAGATCCAAATATGCATTGGATGAGCAAACCTGTATCGGATGTGGGTTCAGCAAATAGGATTGTAGCTAGAGTGTTTATACAAGCGAGCGAAGCTATAACAAATACTCCCTTAGCTGCCGATATAAACAAAGATGATATTCTGCGATGTATGCATCGCTGCAAAGAACAATTATTGATCTGTGAAGATAAAGAAGGATTTGTTAGCGGAGAAACTAAGCGGATATGTAAATTATTTACGAAAGGTGCATTAAAAAAAGAGGGATACCATTTCGTGAACTTTCCTCAAATTGATCGCTTAGAAGAATATTGTGCAGCCTTTCTCAGCAACGCGAAATTAACTATACAAACACTTGCAGAATTAATAGACAAATTCTATAAAACTAAATTTGATGGGCCCAGATTTGACAAGATTGTTAAATGGTCAAAAAAAGCGTTAAAGCACAACGACGACTTTATACAATTTTTAGGAAAGAACCAACCAGGCCTAAAGTTCATTGTTGATCTTCGTAACGCCCAAGAGCACCCGAAAGCTGATAGAAAGCTGGTTATTGAAAACTTCACCTTAAAACCAGGTAACGAGATATCTCTTCCTCTTTGGTATATCACCGGAGAAGAACCACAACATATTCATAGTACTATGGCACAAGTGGTGGATTTTCTTGTTACTGTTACCGAAGGTGTTTTTCTCTACTGCGTTATGGATAATATCACTGGTTCTTTTCCATACAATGTAAGGGCCATAGATGATTCGTCTTTAGATCCTAATTGTCCAATTAAGTATTTCGTTGAGCCCAATATTGTGATGTTCCAAGAAAATCCACCAGAAAAAGGAATCGAACCTGGCGCTTCTCCAGACAGCGAGGAAACCCCGCGTTGAGCTAAACGTTATCATCCGTTTTTTGTTTTTAATCAGTTCGGTGATATAGAACGGGCTTTGCTTCGCTATGAAAATGTGTATAATGGCAGCATAAAATAAGTGGTAATCGTGTTGTATATTATTGTTTTAGAAATCTCCGATAGATAACAAAAGGTATATAGTGGAAAAAATGAAGGTAAGAGCACTAAGAAATAGAACGCTCACATGCAACGAAACCGAGATTGCAAAGCTATCAGAGTCTCTTATACAGCTCTCATCACCGACGAGCGTTCAGTACATCACCGATAAGATCATTCACCAAGATTTCATCGAGGCGTGTCACTTTCTTCCTGAAAGATTCGTCGATTTGCTCATCGTAGATCCTCCATACAACTTGACAAAAAACTACAATGGGCACTTATTCCGCTCCAAGCAAGCAGAGGACTATGTGACCTGGTTCGAAGATATTGTGACATCTTTTATGACAATTCTTCGACCAAATGCTACTGTCTACGTTTGCAGTGACTGGAAAACATCAAATCTAATATTCCCAGTTCTCGATCGGTACTTTCATGTTCGAAACAGAATCACTTGGGAGCGTGAAAAGGGTCGAGGAGCTAAGGCAAACTGGAAGAACAACACGGAGGACATCTGGTTTTGCACATGTGGTGACGAATACTACTTCAACGTCGACGCCGTAAAGCTAAAAAGAAGAGTCATCGCTCCTTATCGTTCCGACGATGGTAAACCCAAGGATTGGGAAGAATCTCAAAACGGAAACTACCGACTCACATATCCGTCTAACTTGTGGTCTGACATTACTATTCCCTTCTGGTCGATGACCGAGAATACCGATCATCCTACGCAGAAACCAGAGAAGCTGATTGCAAAACTCGTGATTGCGAGTTCTCGTCTTGGAGATTTTATTTTCGATCCATTTCTCGGTAGCGGCACAACGGCTGTTGTGGCGCGAAAACTGAACCGGCATTTTTCCGGAATAGAACTCAACAAGGAGTATTGTTGTTGGGCGGCAAAACGGCTACAACTTGCCAGAGAAGATGAAACAATCCAAGGTTATTCTGATGGTGTGTTTTGGGAACGTAACTCTCTCAACGATCAACCAAAGAAACAAAAGCCCCAATGGGAGTCAATACAGGGAACTCTGCTATGAGGTCATCCTTTTTCTATGAAGGATACTACAAAACTGTTGCGAAGCAACTTAAGGAATATATTAACTCTGCGCCGGATTTTCTTTCTGCTCAAACAGCCAGAAGTACAAGGGCAGCAGGCGATGCCATCGAGAATCTAATATCAGAGAAGTTTGATACATTTCTCGGGGACTGGTGCAAAGAATACTCATCGAGCTTTGCTCGCCGAGCAATGGCTGATGTTGCATTCAAGGATAAAGAGGATTTTTATTGTGTTGTAGATGTCAAAACACATCGTGAGGATACAAAGTTCAACATGCCGAATCTGACATCTGTCGAACGCCTTTCACGATTCTACGAAGACAATACAAATATATTTGCATTAATAATGGTAAAATATTCCCTTGAAGGGAATTGTGTTATCGCAACAGAAGTCAATTTTGTACCAATTGAGTTTCTAAATTGGGATTGCTTGACTGTCGGTGCCTTGGGTTGGGGGCAAATTCAAATAGCTAATTCAAATAACATTCTTCTCAGAGATGGTTACTCAAGAAAGAAATGGATGCTTACTCTGTGCGAAACAATGCTCGAATTCTATCCGAAGGAAATCCTGAAAATACATACAAGAATTGGGCGATTCGAACAGGTCAAATCTTATTGGGAAAACAAAGAAGACATTTGGATCTAATAAAATAATTCACCGTACAGAAACCGCGTGTGTAATTCGTTCGACTACGCTCCCCTCGATCAAATTCTGTCTTAGATAAAGCTACGACGAGAAAGACGGGGTAGGCAGGGGGAAAGGACAAAGCATTCCTTTCGTTTGCACCCCCGCCCAGAGGACGGGGCTAAATACTACCACTGGCAGGGCCAGTGGTCGGGGGGGAAGAAGAAAGCAAGCCTTGTCCCCTGCCCCCGACAGAAAAGCAAGTGAGCAAACATCGGGGGTAAACTAAGTAAGTCAAGAGAGTAGCTCTCGGGGATAAACTGATTTTGCACCCCACGGCACAGGTCCGTGGGCTAAACAGAAAAAGAAATCCTTTCCTCGTTGGTAGATTTAATTGGTGGGAGTCCCATCGTGCCAATTGCCCGGTACAGGCACGCAGCGATACCATAAACCATGCTGGGCGGAGCAAAAATATTGCTGGAAATGCTTCATTGACCAAGGGAAATTTGGTAATATCATCGAATGCAGGCCCGATCCCCGGCCCCCGACAGAAAAGCAAGTGAGCTAACATCGGGGGTAAACTCCAAAGCAAGTGAGCTTACACCGGGGGTAAACTAAAGAAAGCAAGTAAGCACACACTGGGGACAAGCTATCAAAATGAGTGGATACTTTGTTTATATTCTGGCCGGCCGTAAAAAAGGGGAGCTGTATGTTGGTATGGCGAAGAACCTGAAGAGGAGGATTATCGAGCATAAAAACGATCTTCGTAACGGATTTACAGAAAAAAATAAAGTTAAGAAGCTGGTCTATTATGAACAATGCGACGGTAAGAAATTAGCGGTATTGCGTGAGAAACAATTGAAAAAATGGAACAAGTCGTGGAAAATCAGATTAATTGAGAAATTTAATCCTGGGTGGAAAGATTTGTATTCTGATTTGAATTCCGCTATTGCAGTTAAACCTAACAGTGTGCAGACTTCGGCGAGCTCAGGATGAAGAGAAGAATGTTGAATGTAGGATTAGAGGATTAGAGAATTAGTGGATTAGTGAATTGGAAAGAAAAAGGAAAAATCAATTTATTATTGATTATTGATTATTGATTATTGTGGGTTTGAGATTCTTCACTACGTTTAGAATGACAACTATTTTAAATAGATTCCTCGGCTGCGCTCGGAATGACGGAGTTGAGCTTGCCGTGGTGCCTTATAGGCACGTAAGTATTTGCTCGCAATGACGGTTTTTACCGCTCCATTACTGTCGCGGCTCTGTTTGTTAATTCGTATTGCGTATAGCGTATTGCGGGTTAGTGATTTGAGATTTCATATTGAGTGATGGGTGCGTCTCTGGTGTGGGCTAAGCTTCCATAAGGGTTGATGAGCTGGCCACAGCTACGATACATTAAGATTGCAAGTTTTTTCAACCCGTCGTGGCTCGCTGGGCGAAGCCAAGCCGAGACAGGCTCGCTCCTGTCCAAGCCCTATTTCGGAAGAGCAGCGCGCCAGCCGCTTTTCAACATCCGGGCGAGGCGCTTGACGTCCTGTTTGTATTCCGGCTGGGCGACGGCATTGACGTTTTCCTGGGGATCTTTGTCGTGGTCGTACAATTCGCGTGCCATGACCTTGCCCGTCTTTCTTTCCTTCCATTCGGTGTAGCGAAAGCGTTGTGTGCGCATGGTGTAGCCCATAACTTTACCTCGCGGATATTGGCTAAAGGCAGCCTTCTTCCATGGCAGCTCAGGGTTCCTGAGGAGCGGGACCATACTAAGGCCCTCCAGGTGCCCAGGGGCCGGTAAGTTGCAGACTTCAGAAAGGGTCGGATAAATATCGACATATTCGGTCAGGGCCGAGGTCCGTTGACCCGCGGTTTTCATGCCGGGGACACTAAGAATCATGGGCACATGAGTGTCAAGCTCGAAATTGGTGTGTTTACACCAGCCGGCATGTTCGCCGAGCTTCCAGCCGTGGTCACCCCAGAGGATAATCACAGTATTGTCCCGGAGCTTGAGCTTGTCGAGCTCATCGAGCAGACGACCGAGCATAGCGTCGATGTAGGAAACGCAAGCGTAGTAGCCATGAATCAATTGGCGCGCCAGTTCGTCAGAGCAGGGACCTTTTTGGGGTATACCGTAATAATTGCGCAATTCGCCCCAACTGGTCGTGGCGTAGCTGGGGGCATTTTTTGGGACAAAGGGATTGTCGGCAAGTTTTATGTCCTCAGATTTGTACATATCCCAGTATTTCCTGGGCGCATTGAACGGCAAATGAGGCTTGTATAAGCCCATAGCGAGAAAAAAGGGTTTGTCTTTGAGCCGGTTCAACTGCTTGATGGCATAATCGGTATTACAGCCGTCGGGATAGGCGCTGTCCGGCACGTCGGCGGCCTCGAACGCCGGGCCTCTACCTTTCATTTTGGGATTAGCTTTATTGTACTGCTCCATCTGAGCGATGGCTTTTTGGGTAAGATAGCCTCGACCTTTCCACGCACCTTCCGGAAAAGTGCCGGCTCGATAGGGGTCTGCACTCCATCCCTGGCGGTCATCATTGGGGTGATGATAGATTTTGCCAATAGAGAGCGTTTCATAGCCATTGTTCTTAAAGTGTTCGGGCAGAGTTATTACGTTGGGCATTGCTTTGCGAACAGGCGTGTTGAGATCATAAATTGTGGTGGTGTCGGGCCGGGCGCCGCTGAGCAAGCTGGCCCGCGAAGGTGCGCAAACAGCCTGCTGGCAATAAGTCCGCTCAAAGACCAGACCTCGCGCAGCCAGACTATCGATATTGGGTGAGATGATTTGCTTTTGGCCATAGCAGCCCAATTGTGGGCGGAGGTCATCCACCGCAATAAACAGGACATTCATTTTGCGACGACTGCCCAGGCGATGCTGTGCCAGGGAAATTGTGGGACCCAGGACGGGCAGCGCAGCACTACCGACTAACATAAACAAAAAATCTCGACGATTTACGGGATTATTCATGGGAATCCTCATTTCACTTTTCTTAAACACAGATAATTTATTTTTCAGGAGGCTCACAAAAGACAAGTATACCGAGTTAGGCGTGAATGACAAGAGGCCGCTACAAAATAACAGCAGATTCAATTAGCACAATCTACAACATGCTAAGTCATGGTGACAAATATAGAAACCATGTTCATTGCGCAATTACAAATGCCATGGACTTCGCATAGGCCGAATCAACATTCTGTTGGCCTGTTCATCATTGATGAATTCTTCCTTATCCGGATCCCACTTGAGTTTGCGGCCCAGCCTTATGGCAATATCATCCAGGTGACAGATGGTGTCGGAGCGAACAGCGGTTTCGATTGGACAAATCGTTTTCTGTCTGGTCTTAACGCAATCTATGAAATTACGGCGATGATTATTACTTCGAGGCAGGCGAATTTCATCGGGACCAATAGTTGATGTCAACAAAGATTTCGGATGGGCTTCGATAAGGTCACGGCAAACAAAAACCCACCCATCACTGCCCAGGAAGAGAATGCCCACGCTTTTGTGAAGCGAAAATTGTGTGGCTCGTTTGAGAGCTATCGCGGTGTTCATGTGGATCATTTTGACGCCGTTGGCATATTTGTGTTCAATCTCCCATGCGATGGCGGTGTCTACGAGTCCGTCTTTGGGAAACACGCCGGTTCCTTCTATTTCAATCGGACCGGTGTGGTCTGTTCCGTTACCCCACTGGGCGATATCGACATGATGAATTCCCCACGCTCCGCCCAAACCGCCCAGCGAATAATCGTGAATGAAAGTCCACATTCCCAGCGTTCCCATGGCCCGCGAAGCACACCGTTGATACGTGTAAGGCGCCCACTGCGCCGGGCCAAGCCACATATTATAGTCGAACTCTTTCTTATCCGGTATAGGCTGTGTCGGTTGGTTCGGGCAAGGGTGACTGGGATGCGAGCTTACCATAATCGTGTGGAGTTTGCCGATTCTTTCATTGCGAACCAATTCACAGGCAAAGCGGAATCTGTCATCTGAGCGCTGCTGGGTGCCAAACTGAAATATGATACCATAACGATTTATCATATCCCGAAGGACCTTGTCTTCCCTGACAGACATACTTAAGGGCTTTTCATAGTACATGTCTTTGCCGTTGAGGGCGGCTTCCAGGCCTATGAGTGAGTGCCAGTGATCAGGAGTGACAACAGCTACGGAATCGATATCTTTACGGCTGAGCATTTCGCGGAAATCGTGATATGTGCGGCATCCCTTATCGCCATAGTGCTGATTGACCCTATCCTTGGCCTTTTGGCGAAACGCCTCACGGACATCACAAACAGCAACAACGTGGACATCCTTATACCCCAGGAAAGTCCTCAAATGTCCGCTACCCATGCTACCTACGCCGATGAATCCCATCACGACCTTTTCACTTGGCGGCACGGCTCCATTTGCGCCCAGCGCCGATGATGGAACAATGTACGGAAAACCGGCTACTCCTAATGTTCCACTACATAAGCCCTTTAAGAACTTCCGTCGATTCATGTCATCGTTTTTCACAAATGGAATTCCCAAAATCCCAGGCTGCCGCCTTCTCGCCAATCTACCGTTTGGATACATCGGCGCGTTGTCCAATATCTTCTTGCTGCACGCCTGCCATTGCAAAACTGTAACTCTCTGTCGCACCAATTAGGCGTTAGCCTAAGCTCAATTGGTGCGGGACGACCTTCTACGCTGCATTATACCGAAACACACCGAAATATGCCAATCTTACCATCGTAAAAAAGGTGAACACACCACAACTAACTACTTGCAATTTATTTAGCCGTCTGGTAATCTTTTTTATTATGTGGCTGGTTTCCGCACCGTCTGAGTGCAGCCAAAAACCTCGACCGTTAGCTTTCAGAATTCGACGATTTGCGGCGTAGGCTGGCAGCGCTATTGTGAAGGGTGAGACATGACAAGATTTGTACATTTTGCACTTCTTGCAATATTGTTTGCAGAAAGTTTCTTCGCCAAAGCTGTGGTCCTGGCAAATGAGTCTACCGCTGACAGGCCCAAGGCCGTGGACAATCTTTTGGCTGGCAGATTCAACTGGACAGTCAGCCCGCCTCTGGTTCGGCCTCTCGAACGACCGGGAGAGCAGACTTACTCGGTCAAAGACCCGACGATTGTTCACTACAAAGACCAATGGCATCTGTTCTGCACAATTCGCGGCAGGGAACGGTCACACCAAATCGAGTATCTGCGATTTGATGATTGGCCCCGGCGCGCCGGGGTCGATACCGCTAAGCGGAATGTGTTGAAACTCTCAGATGGATATTTTTGCGCACCGCAAGTTTTCTACTTTACGCCCCACAAACACTGGTACCTTATATACCAGGTCATTGACAAATCGCGCAAGCCCGCCCTTCAACCTGCCTACTCGAAGTCGGCTGACATCGCCAAGCCCAATTCCTGGACCAGGCCGAAACTGCTCTTCGGCGCCCATCCCAAGAACGTAAAGAGGTGGATTGACTTCTGGGTGATTTGCGACGCTAATCGTGCGCATCTGTTCTTCGCATCACTGGATGGCCGGATGTGGCGCTCCGATACGAAGCTGGCAGACTTCCCTCATGGTTGGAGCCAACCTGAAATCGTGCTGCAAGGTGATGTCTTTGAGGCAAGTCATACGTACCGCCTCAAAGGACTCAAGAAGTTCCTGACAATTATCGAGGCCCAGGCATCAGGGCGACGGTACTACAAAGCTTATATTGCCGAGACACTTGACGGCCAATGGAATCCGTTGGCCGCAACGAAAGACAAACCGTTTGCCGGCCCGGTCAATACGCGGCCTACCGGTGCGAGTTGGACCGATTCGTTCAGCCATGGTGAGCTTATACGAGAAGGCTTCGACGAGACCCTCACCGTGAATCCTGCCGAAATCAGATTTCTGTTTCAAGGCGTCAGCGATAAAAATAAAGCAGGAAAAAAGTACGGTCAGATCCCCTGGCGTATTGGGATGCTGAGCCCGGCCCGGAAATACTGACCTGTATGTTGGAGTACAAAATATGTCAAATCTATTGAGACCGAAGCAAATTAAGATTTTATTGCTGGCAATTCTCGCGCCCGCATTGACGAGTGTTTTTGCGGCTGAGAACTGGCGGCAATTTAAGTACGATTGCAGACACTCAGGCAACACCCCCGAAAGAACCGTAACTGTGCCGCTCGGCTTGATTGGCGCTGTGCCCCTGACCGACTCTGTCCTGACCGCACCGGTCGTCGCCGAAGGGCGAGTCTATGTAATCGACGCCTCAGGTGTGGCCTTCGGCATTGACGCCGAGACATTGAAAGTAGTATGGCAAACCCCCACTCGCGGCGGTAAAGCAAACTGCAACAATATCTCATCACCTGCCATCATTCCCGCACCAATTACAGTCAGCCGGCGGCGGAACGTCGACGATGGAGATAATACTATCAGCGCCGGCCAATTGGTGCGGGACTATCTGCATTTCGGCACAATGGCCGGGTCCTACTACGTACTGGACGCAGCTACCGGTACCGTAGTGAAGGAGATTCGCTGCGGCGAGCCGATTTTCAGCACCCCCGTCATCAACAACGGCCGGGTTTACTTTGCCACACTTAGCTCTCGCGTTTACGCCCTCGAGCCCGACGGTACCGTTTGCTGGACGTGGGACTTCGTCAAAGAGATTCTCGATTTTAACGGAAACCGCTGGAGCGGCGAGCAGTGGGCCAAGCATAAGAACGGGCGTGTAACCTGGCGGGACCAGTTCTGCTGTTCGATAGATATTGCCATGCACGGCAGGGTGCTCGTTGTGCCGGCAGGTGGTTCAACCGTCTGCCTGGAGGATGCAGGAAGTCATGCCAGAGTCCGTGGGATGGCCACGGTGCCGTCGTATGCAGGCTCTGAAAAACCCGCCACGTTCGGGATAGCTTTGGGTGAGGATGGCGCCATCTACCGGCAGTGGCACCGCCGGGACAATACCGGCCGGGTCGAGGTAATTCGCCTCGTTGAAGATAAAACACTCACCGAGCACATTCAGGGCACACAGACTGAGATAAACCGCCCGGGATCATTGAGTTTCTCGTCGGTGAGTGTGCGTGGTGACGATGTCTATCGATGCCGGCCCGAAGAAGGTTTTGGTTTATGTAAACATTCTCGGGGAAAACCCACTCAAAGACTCGGAGGCTATCCATCCATCACGCCGCCGATTCTGCTCCGGGACAAGGTTGTTTACGGCGGCCTCGACGGAAATCTTTATGTCGTATCGATGTCGGGCAGTGAGGTATGGTCCTTCAAGACGGCCTTTGCAAGAGCAATCTCAGCGCCGGTCGCCGTCTGCGATGGTCGAATCTATTTCGGCTGCGAGGATGGGTACCTGTACGTGCTGGGACCGGAGGGCAAGGCACCTCTGCCCACAAAAGACCTTGAACTATGGAAGATTAGAAGCCCATTTACGGGCAGGTTGGCCGATTCCAAATACGATTGGTTCACCAATTATGGTAACCTGGCCAGCACAAACTCCAACAGTCAAGGCATCAAGCCACCCTTCAAGGTCAAATGGATTCGCCGGTACGAGGGTACTTTCAAGCACCTTCCCGTTTGCGGGGCCGGGCGAATGTACACTCATACCGCCGAAGGCCAGATCTTCGCTGTGGAGCAGGAAACCGGACGACTCCTGTGGCGGCGCTACTGGCCTGGTGCACATATCTCCTTCACCAGTCCAATCTACTACAATCAGCGATTGCTTGTACCCCAGGCAGGGATGAGAAAATCGACAATGCGATGCCTTGACGCGGCGACAGGCCGGTTGCTCTGGGAGGCACCCTTCACCGGTTCGCCGAGCTGGAGCCGACAGCAGCCGCCAACCATCTATAAAAACCTTGCTGTTTATTCCTTCGGCACGGGCAAGTACGCACCACAAGGAACAGAAAAAGCATATATTCACAAGGGCAAGCCCATCAAATCCCCAGACGGCGCCGAAGTGATGAGCTGGATTTACAGCCATAACAATCCTTACTACCCTAAAGACCAAAAGCCGCTTATACGGGCCTGGGACATTGATAGCGGAAACGAAGTCTGGACGATAGACTTTTCTGAATTCGGCTCCGGCGGGAACGATGGGGGTTTGTGTTTGATGGATGATATGCTGTACTATTCGTGTTTCTTCGGTTACGCGGCCAGAGGAAGAACTGACCTGGCCGGTGCAAAAGGCCTGACCGCAGCGATTGAACCTGCCACCGGCCGGGTGATCTGGTTGACGACCGAGTACTATGTGACCGCGGGCACCACCATCAGCGCCGAAAATGGGCGTTTGTATCTGGGCGGTTATAATCCACCGAATCCAAAGACGACAAACCGTTATGTATGGTGTCTGGATGCGCGAAACGGCTCGCTTATCTGGCAATCCGAGCCAGTCGGCAAATCGGTCAATGTGGTAACAATAGGCCGGGACTTTGTCTTTGTCCACGGCTCAACAGGCCAACCGAGCTTCCTGATTAAAAAAGATTCCGGTAAAATCCTGTCAAGCTTCGATATGCGGTATGCCTGTACCCGATTCACTTTGTCCGAACCTTACCTGTTGGGTTCTAACATGGACTTTATCGATACTACCAACGGCAACAAAGTAGTTTCTTCCGGCCCCTGCGTAGATGCGCGAGAGTGTGTCGGGGCCGTTGTCTCCAATGGTCGAATCTTCTACACGTCTCAGGCAAATGGTCTGCAGCTCTCGCAGGTGTGCGGCCCGGAAGCTATATCGTTTAGGCCTGTGTGGCAGACGGCAAGCCCCTAAAAAAACAGAGGACAGAAAACGGAGGACAGAGGACAGAAGACAGAA
The DNA here is from genome assembly GCA_964417935.1 of uncultured Pirellulales bacterium. GTDB lineage: Bacteria > Planctomycetota > Phycisphaerae > Sedimentisphaerales > Anaerobacaceae > NIOZ-UU13. Next base: position 19,878 of record CAYQKF010000020.1, on the reverse strand, counting down.
AACAGATGACAGAAGACAGATTCTGACTTCCGATTTCCGACCTCTGACATCTGACTTCTGACTTGAAGCACGAAATCCGAAATTCGAAACAATATCGAATGTTCAAAATACAAATTCTCAAAACGAAAACACCTCAGCGGATGAGGCGCTGTTTTATATGGCAAGACATTATAATCGCCTAATAAATCCAAGCAGCGATGTAGTACTAATACCCTGCTGCGCAGCCGTCTTTGCGAGGGTCGGAAGCACCAAAGTAACGTCTTGGATTTGATTTTCTCCATATTCCTTGATAGCCCCCGAAGGTGCCGACCTCGGGCCTGAGTTTGTGTCCCATATTGGCAAGTTTGTGTTTCACATCTTCCAAGATGTGTCGTTCAAAACCTACTGAGCCGCCGCTGGCCATTTGTTGGCCTGTCGGCGTCGAGCTTTCAAAGTGCCGGACACGCGGCTGTTCAGAAGCCTGTTGAGGTGAATAACCGAAATCAATTATGTTCATTAGTATCTGCAGATGTCCCTGTGGCTGAAAACTGCCTCCCATAACTCCGAATGAAAAGACCGGCTTTGGGTTCCGCCGTAAGGCGTCCTGCGGACCGCGAAGCGGGGTCCCTCCATCTTTGGTCATGAACGCCGGTATGATAGTGTGGAATGGCCGTTTGTGAGGCTCCAATTTATTGAGGTGATTTGGATTGAGCGAGAATAGCTGCCCCCGGTTCTGAAGGCAGAATCCCATATCGTCCGGTACAAAACCCGACCCCCACGGGTAGTAAATGCTCTGAATGAGTGAGACCATATTGCCGTCCTTGTCCGCCGTTGTCAGATAAACAGTATCCGATGAGCCTTTAAGCCTGCCAGGCTCGACTTTTTGAGCAGCTTTTTTGGGATCTATCAGCCTGACTCGTTCCTTGGCGTACTCTTTGGAGATGAGGTCTTTCAGCGGGACCTCGGCAAAATCCATATCCGCGTAGTAAACAGCACGGTCCTCGAAAGCCAGTTTTTTCGCTTCTATGAAAAGATGCAGATGCTCCGCTGAGTTGGGCTTCAAAGAGGCAATATCAAAGTGTTCCAGTATGTTCAACATCTGCAGGGCCGCAATTCCCTGACCATTTGGCGGAAGCTCCCAGACGTCATAGCCGCGATAGTTGGTACTGACCGGTTCAACCCAGTTGGCGGTGTGGTCCCGAAAATCGCGTATTGAAAACCGGCCGCCGTTGGCTTGGGAGAACTTGACAATCCTTTCGGCAATCCGGCCCCGGTAGAAAGCCTCTGCGCCGTCCCGAGCAATAATCTCGAAAAATCGCGCCAATCCTGTATTCCTGAAGATATCCCCAAAACGTAAAGGTTTGCCATCGGGCATAAAAGTCCTGGCCAAGGTAGAGTTTCTTATGGAACCAAACGGCCAGGAACGGGCAATGACCGGCGAAACGGGGAAACCTTTGCGGGCGTAAGATATAGGTGTTTCCAGAATCCTTGCCAAGTCAAACCGCCCCATTCTTTTCTGCAGTGCCGCCCATCCGCTTACGCAACCGGGCACACTCCAGGATAGCGGGCTATATATAGGAATCTCCTTAAGCCCAAGTGCCAGCGCTTTATCCAGACTCCAATCGTACGGCGAACGGCCGCTCGCATTTAGACCGAGCAGTCTCTGTTCTTTTGCGTTCCAGACAATGGCAAACAGGTCACCACCAGGCCCGCACATCATCGGCTCCACCAGGCTCAACATTGCGCTGGCACAAACGGCCGCATCGACAGCATTTCCGCCGGCCTTGAGAATATCAACACCGGCCATGCTGGCTAAAGGCTGACTTGAGCAGACAATTCCGTTTTGGCAGACAACTGTCGAACGATTTTGATTTCTATTTTGAAGTAAGCTGCGATTGACAAGGATGTCACCATCTGTTGCATCGGCACCATGTTGTCCTGCTATAGATATGTTGCTTCCAAGAAATGCTGATGTGCAGACACCACCGGTAAGTTTTAGAAATGAACGCCGTTTCATAGGCTTTCACCTTTATCTATATGCAAAATTCTACGAATCATATAATACTTCCAGATTATCCAACTATCCCGCCTTACGGGCGGTTCGCGAACCGCCCCTACTCAAAGGGATTCCGCGCAGAACCAGCCGCTCAAAACGATACGGTGACTCCCCGGCTGCCCACGCCATACCGCGGAGTAATAGAATGCGGAAATATGGGTCATCGAATGTCCAGGTATAATGCCCGAGTATACAGCTAATAGCTGTTATAATTAATACATAGATAGCTTCTTTAGTTCTCATAATTTCATCCTTTCACTTCTATCAAAATCCAAATAGTGTCCACAAGAATGTGAAGCAGAATTTCCTCGCTCACCGTTGAAGAAATAAAAATCCTTCATTCATTGTCCGGCTTGAGTTTCGTGATGAAAAATTCCTCGCTTGACTCGTATGTCGTTCGGGCACCCGGGTATTTCAGGTCCGCTTCTACGCCCAGCTCGTCCATTTTCTCCTTGAGCTTGATACCGAACGTCACATGATGGACTTTCCAGCCTTGTGCCCTGCTCGGATCATCTGGGACCGGAGCATCCGGCCTCATGCCATAACTCATGAAAATGGGCGGATCGTCTGAGGTAATGAGGGACAGGGCAGAAATATCCTTTACAATCTTGCGAAGCTCTTCATCCGTAACGTCGCCGAAAACTTCGGTTAGATTGCGGTGAGGCTTGTCATAGCCAGGAATCCACCGCTTCCACCAGTCAAAATCCATAGTAGTCTGGCCGCCGTTGGTCGCCACACACCTAAGCCGTGAGGACTCGCGCCGGACCGGGTCACGGCTCGATGGATCAGCCATTTCATCGTGAAAAGCCAGCCACATGCAGATCTGCGCACCTGCCGAGCCGCCGAACGCACCAATGCGCTTCTTGTCGATGTTCCATTGACTTGCTTTGGAGCGAATGAACTGAAGCGCCCGCAGCGAATCGTGGTGTGCAGCCGGCAAAGGTTTATCAGAGACGAACCGGTATTCCACAGCCGCGACCGAGATTCCCGCATCCAGCAACTCTCGCAGCGTACCGGCATTCAAACTCCTCTTGCTGCCTCCTCGAAACCCCCCGCCGTGAATAAACACTGCTACCGGCGCAGGTTTGCCGGATTCTGCCTGGTAGAAATCCAACACGTTTCGCTCGTAAGGCCCGTATTTGACATCTTTATGGGTTGGCGGCCTCAATTGGGGTCTTTTTCTCGCTCCCCTACGACTTCTGGTGTCGTCTTTTGGTTTTTGCGTCTTCAATTGCTTATCGAAGAAGTCAGCCACTATTGCAAAGAGTTTCTCGGAACTCTCTTCGCCGCCGCGCAATCCGTGTCCTGCGCCTTTGACAACATAGAGTGTAGCTTCAACACCCGCTTTCTTTAGAGCGTCGTACAGCAATTCGCTTTGATGAAGGGGTACGGACATATCTTTGTCGCCGTGCATGATAAGGAAGGTGGGGTCGTCTTTCGTTATATACGTGATTGGATTAGCTTTCCCTGCTAATGCTCGGTATGGTTCGGCCTGAATTGGCCCTCCAACTAACAGTGACTCGGGCGAATTAGGGGCATCGTGAATCAAACGGCTGCCTTCGAGCGAGTGCTTGTCCATCTGCAGAAAATCCGTCGGGCCGAACCAGTCACATACAGCCTGTACACGGCTCGAGTATTTACGGTTTGCCTTCGTGTCGAATTCTCTTACGTCGCCAGCCGTACCCAGAAATGCGACGAGATGCCCGCCGGCCGAGCTGCCCCATGCGCCTATTCGGTCTGGGTCAAAACTGTACTTGGCCGCGTTTGCCCGCACCCAGCGTACCGCTGCCTTGCAGTCTTCGACCTGGGCGGGGAAAATGGCTTCACCGCTAAGACGGTAGCCGACATCCACCACCACGTAACCTCTTTCGAGCATAGGACGGGCCCGGCTGCCGGCGTTCTTGCTGCCGTTCCGCCAACCTCCACCGTGCACCCAGACTATCACCGGCAACGGGGCCGAGCCTTTTGCCGGTAAGCAGAGATCAAGAAGCAGTTCCCTGTCCCCGACTCGGGCATAGACGATGTCTCGCTCGAGCTTTGCGCCGGCCGGAAGCTGCGCCTGCCGGGAGCGACCAGACTGCTGCTGAGCTGTTCTTTGATTCGGCTGCCGCTGTGACGAACGACCACCGGACAGACGCTGCGACAGGGCATCCAGCTCATTGCGATCGAGAAAGCCGTCTTTGTTCGCATCGTTGCGTTCGAAATTGGCCTTGAGCTGACCTTCGGCTTCATCCTTGGTGATCTTCCCGTCACCGTCCTTGTCCATCGACAGCCAGCGAGCCATGATTCTCTCAGCAGTTCCGCTGCCTGTGGTGCGCCTTCGGGAGTTGACTTGGGCCTGTCTGTTCCGCTGCTCTTGCGAAGGCTGATCACTTGGTGCCTTGATTGTCGGTTCGACGTCGAGGATTCCGAGACCTTTGCTGCCGATTGTCCGTGCGAAGAACGCCTCCCTCGCTGGACCCGTCTTGCCAATGGTCTGCCCAAACACACCATGACCGGCTCCCTCGATGCGCATGTATGTTACGTCTTTGGCGCCGGCTTCCCGCAGGGCCTTGGCAAGCTCATCCGACTGGCTCACCGGCACGGTTCTGTCATTGGTTCCGTGGATTATTAGGAATGCAGGGGCATTTGCCGTGACATAGGTTATGGGCGAAGCCTGTCTCATTCGCTTCTCCAGCGTTTCTTCCGGTCCCGCAAAAAGAGTGGACCTAAAGCTTCTTTTCCTTTCCGAGTCGGCTTTTTCGTTCGCCACCCGGCGTGTAAATGGGAACTTGGTCGGTGTGGCGCTGCAGACGACCGCCTGAACCATACTTGAACACTCCTGCCACGGCCCATCGCCTTCCAACCCGGCTGAGCGAGGACACAGGCCCAACATCGCCACAAGATGTGCTCCTGCTGAATTTCCGTATGCACCGATGCGCTCCGGATCGACATTGTATTCTTTGGCGTGGGCTCGCAGCCAGCGCACGGCGCACTTCACATCTTCGATGCACGCCGGCATTGGCGCCTCGCCAGAAAGTCGATAATTGATGGTAATGCAAACATAGCCCTTCGCCGCAAATTCCAGGGTGGGGCCAAGAAAATTATCCTTTCGTTTATCGCCGCTGCGCCAGCCTCCGCCGTGAACAAAAACAATCGCCGGTCGCGGCTCGTCGCTCGGTTCCTTAGGCATGGCCAGGTCAAGGCGCCACGCCTTGCTTGGACCTTCCCGGTACGCGACATCGGGAACTACCTTTACGCCGACGGGGATCGTGGCGATAAAATCATCCACGTTCTGTGCGAGTTCAGGCTGGGACTTTGCAGCGTATGTGGTATTCAAAGCGACAGCCATAATTACCATTGTAAACGGTAGCAGTGCCCATTTAGCTTTCATAGTATTTGCCTCCAATTTAGTGTGATTTTACCCTATGTTTTTTCATTTCTCCTTTTTTCCGGCAACAACAAGGGGAACTTCTTTTTTCTTCTTGTTTGTAGAATCAACTACAGTCGCCGTATCGTTGGTCCCGCACCAATTGTCCACAGACAAAAAACCAGCCTGTGAAGGAGACACTGCTGTCGCTCGTTCGGCAATTGGTGCGGGATTCCTCAGCTTTACCAATTCAATGCCCTTGCCCGTTCCTAAATTGCGGGAATACTGCTTATCCGTGGGGTTGTTCCAGTGCTCGTAAACCCCCAGGCTTGCCAGCCGAGATACATTTCCTTTATGATCAGGGTCATAGAATATCCCGGAAGGGGGGTCATCCGCCAGTGCCGCCTCGACGAGGTAATCGTTTGTGCCGGACCTGTGGGGCGCATCATCCCATTCAGTCCATAGAAAATCGAAGCCGACAGAATCAATCGCAACCGGGTCCTGGGAGGCAAAAAGACTCGAACTCCAGTCTCCATTGAAAGGGGCGCTGCTCCATTTCCTTGGGGCCCTTTCTTTGGCGTGTTTTCCTGCGTAAAGCCCATCAATCAAATACAACAGAGTCTTACCGCCGAGATGCTTATGCCCCATCAGATCTACCAAGGGCCTGTAATGTCCCATGCCCGGCGTGGTAAATGGAAGGTCTTTATGCATATCATAATATTCCCGGGAGCGGGCCGGCCTCCTGACTAAGGAACCATAGTGGTTCTTCGCACAGAGTGTTATGCCGGCCTGGTCGTTGTGGCTCTTGAGGTTCGCCAGGTTGATAAGATAATCGGCCTCTGCGTATGACGCAGGCACATAGTCTGTTTGCTTGTCCGCTGCTTCCGGTGTGCTCCAGTAAAATGGAACTGAGGATAACCTCGCCTTTGTCCGGCCGAATTTTCCTAAGTAATCCAGATATCGCACATTCGGAAACTTCTCATGGCACATATCATAGAACTCGTTGGGAAAGTAGCATAAAGTATCGCCAACCGTGATGTCGGCCTCGTTCACGCCGGCTTCGTCTACAAGCTGACCAAGCAGAGCAATTATCATTTGTGGGGACGTATGCATATAATCCATGCTTCTGAGGCCGTAGTCTTCGATGTTTGTTACCGGCCGTCTGCTCCAAACCGCGATACAGCCTACATAATTAATTTTGATAACAATCTGTTCTCCTGATTTGTATCCGACATTTCCTTTGCCGTGCGTTTTATTGAAATGTTTGAAGAGCTTATCCCAGGCTGTTGCATCGTTTTCGCCGCCACTAAGTGCTCGTATTGCCCGGCTCATCATCTGGTCCACCACCGCTTGATTCGTGTGGCTGCTTTCCCACCAATATCCCTGTCCGGGCCCATCCCAATCAGTTGCATCAGGGTCATGTACCCACACAACACGTCCCGGATGAATCCCTTTGGCAATCCCTATTGGAGCATTTGCGATTGGCTCATCGGCTAAAACCACCTCCTCCGTCGTAATGCTTTGAGCTAACCAAATAGACCCAACGCTGACAGCAATGAGCATTACACATAATATATAACGCGACTGTGCAAAGCAGCGTTTTGCCTTGCGAAAGGCCATGATTGAGACGATAGCCCCGGCAAGCCAAATCACAAAGCCCGAGGCTAACGGGAAAGCCACCCGCTGACACGGATACGTTGCACGGGAAGGTTTCGGTATCACACGAATCAAAAACCATATCAGCGCCAACAATCCACCAATGGGAAACACCCAGGTAAACCAATGGCCTGTCCGGTGCCAGACGGAGCGTTTGCTGCCCGCCACCGGCGGGTTTTGATCGTAACCCAGCGTTGCTGGGTGCTCAGGACAATTACCCGTACTTGTGTTACTCGTGAAACAGGTACGAGTATCTGTTTTTGGATGAACTGACTGCGATTGTTTTTTTCTTAATAACTGCATTTTTTTGACCCTCACAATTTCCCCGCTGCGGCTCGGGCCTGTCGCAACCTGGCTCCGCCCCGCTGCGACGCAGTCGTATCGCGGCGAGCAAGCGAGCCACGGCGGGCCTTCGCCGAGACGAGCTGGTTATTCACAATAACACTCTTTTTCAATCCTTGAAATTATTGTAGCATATCTTCTGCATTTGAGCAATCTTTAAGAAAATACCCGTACTGAATGACAGCCGGCAAATGCCTAAAAAATAAATCTGGAATTGGATGGCAAATTCGAGTATTATGAGTATTGAAAGGAGAAAGAACTTATGAAATACCTACATTTATCTGTCTTGTTAATGGTATTATTTTCCGGGACGGCGTCGGCTGATAATATTCCAATGAGGCCATTTCCTATGGACTGGAGGGACAATTCCGGGACACTTGTTAATCTGTCATTTCTGCTTGATGCGCCGGCAGGTAAGGATGGATTTATCCGAGTTAAGGATAGCCACTTAGTCAAGCCAAATGGAGAACGATTTCGTATCTGGGGTTTAAATTTCACGGCCGCCTCGTGCTTTCCCTCTAAAGAAGACGCCCCCATCGTTGCCGAACACCTTGGGCGCTTCGGCATCAACTGCGCCAGATTTCACTTTCTCGATTCAAACTGGTCCGCCAGTATTTTTGTAAAGGACCGGGATGATACGAGAGTGCTTGATAATCAACAGCTTGACCGTTTAGACTTTTTTGTTGCAGAGTTGAAAAAACGCGGCATTTACAGCAATATCAATCTCAACGTTGGACGAAACTTCCGCAAGGATGACGGGGTAAAAGATTACGAATACCTTGGACTTGCGAAAGTGGTGAATTACTTCGACGAACGAATTCAAATGCTGCACAGAGAGTATGCCCGCCAGCTCTTGACCCACTACAATCCCTACACAAAAACCGAATACCGGCACGAGCCGGCAATTGTGATTGTTGAGATTGTCAATGAGAACTCGATAGTCGAGGCCTGGTTCAGTGACAGGCTGCTCGGAAAAAACACAACGAAGCGCCCGGGAACATGGACAGACATCACTCGCTGGTACGCAAATCAACTAACAATGAGGTACAACGAATGGCTTGAAAAGAATCTTTCTATTAGCGGACTGGAAGAACTGCGTCGTCTGGCCGGTGTTAAAAAGGGTGAACAGATTCCTCGTCTGACGAAAGGCCAATTCCCAGATGCCCCGGCAAAGAGATTTCATACCGAAGCGTCATTCTATATGGAATTGGAAAGAGAGTACTTCCAGAATATGTACAACTACCTTAAAAAAGAGCTCGGCGTTAAGTCTTTAATTGCCGGCACAAGTGACCACGGCCACTGGAAAAGCGGCTATCCTCTTCTTTGCTCAACATCCAAGTTGGATATCGTAGATGGTCACGTCTATTGGCAGCACCCTCGATATTTTACCGACCCCAAGACAAAGCGAAGGACCTTCTCTATAAGGAACAGTCCGATGGTCAATGACCCTTTCAATTCTACGGTCGTGCAACTCTCTCGCTCGGCTGTGGCCGGCAAACCATACACGGTTTCAGAGACGAACCATCCTTTCCCAAACGAGTACGCCTGCGATGGGATTCCTATTCTTGCAGCTTATGCATCCTTTCACAACTGGGACGGCATTTTCTTCTACACTTTCGAGCACAAGAATCCCGAAGAGTGGGGTGCAAAGATACCCGGGCATTTTGATATTCGGCCTGACCCCGTCAAAATGACCAATCTTGCAGCCGGTGCAGTTATGTTTCTAAGAGGTGATGTTCGCCCTGCTGTTACTACGATATACAGGTCATATTCGATGGAACAGGTTCGTGAAAGCATTCGATATCCATCCTCGGAACATCCTTATTTTACGCCGGGCCTGCCTCTCTCAATTCCGCTACAGCATACGACACGTATCGCTTCCTTCGATGAGCAAACAAAACGCTTTGAAAAGATTAACACGAAAAGTCCTGTTACCTCAGATACGAAAGAGCTCACCTGGTATCATCGTCCGGAAGAAAAAGGGCTTGTAACAATCGAAACAGACAAATCCCAGGCCCTGGTTGGCTTCGTCAAGGACAACAATAAGACGCTGAAGAATCTTTCCGCAAACGTAGAGAATGAATTCTGTGCAATCGTTCTGGCGTCACTGGATGGAAAATCTTTAGCTGACTCGGCGCGGCTGCTTCTTGTTACGACCGCACGCTCGGCAAATACTGAAATGAAGTGGAATGAAAAAAGAACATCTCTTTTGGACTGGGGAAAAGAGCCTGCAGTTATTGAGCCGGTGAAAGGACAGATAATTCTGCGAAATCTCAAACCCGCAAAATCTATAGGAGCGGTTCCACTAAACAGTGCAGGCAAAGAGGTCGGACGGGTGATTGAATCCGTAAAAACCAAATACGGCTGGGAGATAGCTGTTGGCGAGCCGGCAACTACCTGGTACGTAATTACTGTTCAGCGATAAAATACTAATGCAAAGGAGAATAAATCATGAATAAAGATATGAACAATAAACAGTCTGATACTCCTGGTGGTAATGAGCGATGCAAACAAAACGAAAAAATAGGCCGTCGTGAGTTCCTGGCTGCAGCTTCAGGTACGGTTGCCGCTTTTACCATTGTGCCGCGGCAGGTGATGGGCGGTGCGAAGTACGTTGCTCCAAGTGAGAAAATCAACGTAGGCTATATCGGGACAGGAACTCAAGGGATACGACAATTGATGGATGCCCTGCGAAGGCCGGAGCTGAGAATCGTCTCTGTATGCGACCCCAATAAGGACAGTTCCGACTATGTCGCATGGTCAAGAAACGAGATACGAAATAAGATACGTGCGTTTTTGAAGAAACCCAAATGGGGCGAAGGGCAACGAGGCTGTCGATGCGGCAGAGAAGTTGGCCGGGAAATAGTGAATAGCTACTATGCAATGAATACGACCTCCGGGAAATACAAGGCTTGCTCCGTTTACAGTGACTTTCGCGAATTGCTGGAAAGTGAAAACGATTTGGATGCAGCCTATATAATGACTCCGGATCATCTTCACGCCACTGTTGCGATCGCCGCGATGAAAAAGGGCAAACATGTTATTATGCACAAGCCCCTGTCTAATGTGCTCTATGAGACCAGGCTTGCGGTGGATACTGCACGCAAGACAGGAGCTGCCACCCAGATGTTCTGTGCGGCAGGCAACACATCAACGCCAACAATATGCGAATGGATACGGGATGGGGCCATCGGGCCCGTACGAGAGGTTCACAATTGGTCTTCAAGACCTTTCTGGCCGCAGGGGATGACCGAGTATCCCCGTGAAAAACCGCCGGTTCCAGATGGGCTTGATTGGGACTTATGGCTCGGCCCTGTTCGGCATCGAGACTATCACCCGGCTTACACTCATGCTGTCTTTCGCGGCTGGTATGATTTTGGGGCCGGTGCGATGGGCGATATGGGCAATTACAGCTTTTACCAAATCTTCAAGATATTAAGACTTCCTTCGCCGGTCAGTGTTGAAGCCGGCCGCAGCCAATACTGGGCGATAGTGGATAATCTATGGCAAAAGCAAGTAAACAGAATCTCATTTCCCCGTGCATCGATGATACATTATGAATTTCCCGCACGTGCGGATATGCCGCCTGTATCCCTCTACTGGTATGATGGTGGTCTTCGGCCGCCGAAGCCCAGGGAATTGGAAGTGGATGGAAAAGATATGCCGGAAGAGGGACTTTTATTTGTCGGTGATAAAGGGAAGATTTTGGCCGACTTTACCGGTGGTAATCCGCGCATCATTCCGGAAAGCAAAATGCAGGCCTACAAGAAACCTCCCGAGACATTACCCCGTCCAATTAGTGAGCTGGAGCAATGGAACCGGGCCTGCAAAGGTGGGGAACCCGCCGGTGCCAGCTTTGAAAATATATATCCATTTGCCGAAGCAGTTTGCCTCGGTGCGATAGCATTGCGAGTGGATAAGAAATTGAAATGGGACGCGGAAAACTTTCAGATAACAAATGCTCCGGAAGCGAATGATTTGATTCGCAGAAAATACAGGAAAGGGTGGGAACTGTAGCCTTGTTCAGTCCGGCAATTCTACATAATCAAAGAAGGCCTGACGGATAAGTGGCTACGCCTCGCCTTATAAATTAAGCACTCATAACTCGATTCGGCGAGAATCCATTAAAGCCGGTTACAATCTTTGTCGATAAAAAGACCGATAAGACAATGGAGGGGCAGTTGGTCTAAAGCCTGTCGCGTCCTGGCTCCGCCACCCGCTGCGACTCGATGCGTTAAGTCGCATCGCGGCGAGGGCAAGCCACGACGGGCGACCACGCCACAACCAAGCTGGAGGACTCGTGCTTCGCAGCGAAGCCCTGCTTCGCAGAGTAGTATACAAAACAGTATGGAAAACGAACAATTTAATCTCATCGACATGATAGAAGAGATGTGCCTGTCTCGGCTTGGCTCCGCAAAGCGAGCCACGAGGAGCACTGAGAAAGATGTCTGTCTTAAGCCTATGCGTGTTGCCCGGGACATTATGAACGCCGATGTTAAGACACTGACCCTCGACCATACAGTCAAGCACTGCCTAAAGTTTATGGAGGCTCATAGGATCCGGCACGTTGCTGTGGTGGACCTTCCAAATGAAGGAAAGACAAAGCCGTACTTTATCGGTATCGTTTCACAAAGAGATGTATTGCGACTGAGCGCACGGGATGCCAAAGAAACCGGTAAGCAGAAGATAGACCAAAGAGCCCTGCGGCAGTTGCTGGTAAATATAGTTGCCAGAAAACCCAAGTCTGTCTCGCTTCAGACACCGGTACAGGACGCTATTATGGTCATGATCTGTAACCATATTGATATGGTGGCCGTTCTCGATGATGCTGATTTGGTGGGTATCATCACGACTACTGACCTGATAAAGCTCTTCTTAAGACTCGATAAAGTGATACACCGGCTCTGCCCGGAATTGAAAAAAGGTGCGCCACCTGCTGATATATCTTCTGAAAGCGTAGGGGCAGGTCTATGTGCCTGCCCTGGGCAACCACATTGGGTTGCCCCTACGAAAATTTTGTCCTCATGGGTTTCTCGAACCGTTCAAGAGATTATGACCAAACAGGTGATTTGTCTGGAGCCTCAGGACAACTTAGCCAGAGCGATTGAAGTCATGCAGACGGAAAAATTCAGACACGTTCCTATAATTGATGAGCAGGGGAAATTTGTGGGGCTTCTCTCCGATAGGGACATTCTGCGGAATCTTCCCTTTGCCGGCAGGCGACCACCGTCACCGCCAAAGAGATTTCGAGAGCACCTGTTTACAACCGACTCATGGACGCAAAGTCTCCAACTACCCATTGAGAGCATTATGGTACCCAAGGCGTTGCATATTTTACCCGGATGCAGCGTCTGCAAGGCTGCGGAAATCCTGTACAGGAAGAAGATAAGCTGCCTTCCGGTGGTTGATGAGCAAGAAAAGCTTCGGGGAATAGTTACTGTAACCGACCTGATGCGAGCGTTGCTTTGGGCCTATGAGCCGGCTGAGAAAGCCAGCCTAATCCCAAGCCAAAGCAGCCCCGCACCAATTGTCCAGCACTAAAAACGGAGCGCACAGCGAAGTGCTTTTTTGGTGCTGGGCCTGCCTAATTGGTGCCGGGCTAACTTTCAGGCTAACTTCCGAAGAAGTTCTGCTTATGAGTTCACTGGTCTCGCTCGACCTCTTCATTTACATTACTTCATCAAGGTCCGACCAGGAAGTACAGAACAATACCCAAAATTCTTACTCACCCTCGTTTGGACAGAACTCGAACGAGCACGTTAGGGTCCGGTGACATACTCATCCCCAGCCGATTCACTCACCAAAAGAGGACTTCTGTTTGTTTTTTGATCCTTTTGTTGCAGACTCAAAAATTGTATAATCGTTTTGTTCCGATCGACCTGGAACTCGAACTTCTGGGGCTGGTCAGCTCTCCAGACGTTCGCGATGGAGAAGTGGAACCGAATTTTAACCTGTTCAGGTATGGAGTTTCATTAGTAGAAATTCACTGGCGGCCATAAATATCACTCTGCGGTTCTTATTAAAGTGGCTTATTGAAATTAGAGGTATGAATGATGACGGCATACAATATGAACAGACGTGACTTTCTCAAAACTTCTTCAGGGTACTTCACTCTGTCAACTCTGTTCACAACTGAGGTATTCACTGCTCGTACTTCGCAGCGAAGCGCTGCTTCGCAGAGTATTAAAGAAACGAAAAGCTATGATAAACAGCACCGGCCGAATATACTCTGGATAAGTTGTGAAGATACCAGCCCCGATTTGGGGTGTTATGGTGACAACTATGCCGATACACCCAATCTCGACAAATTAGCTCGGGAAGGTTGTCGATATACAAACGCCTTTGTGCCATATCCGGTATGTGCACCTACACGTTCATCCATAATCACCTGCATGTATCCGAGTTCGATAGGTAGTATGCATATGCGGACCAGCTTGAAAGGTTATGAAGCAGTTCCGCCACCTTATGTCAAGTGCTTTACAGAGTATCTGCGAGCGAACGGCTATTACTGCACAAACCATTCGAAGACTGATTATCAGTTTAAGCCCCCCTTTACCGCCTGGGATGATGGCCGCGACTGGTGGAATCGCCCCGGCAATATGCCATTCTTTAGTGTGATAAACCTCAATGTAAGTCATGAATCTCGAAACTGGCCCAAGAAAAACGAAAAGCTGGTCCATAATCCAATGAAAGCACCTGTACCTCCTTATTATCCCGATACGCCTATCGTTCGACAGAATATCGCGCGGTATTATGACAATGTCAGCAAGATGGATAAACAGGCGGGGGAGATTCTGCAGAAGCTGGATGAAGACGGGCTTTCAGATAAGACGATTGTATTCTTCTGGAGCGATCATGGACGCGGACTTCCCAGATGCAAACGCTGGTGTTATGATTCGGGCATCCATGTCCCCTTGATTGTTCGCCGGCCTGGCAGCATCAAGCCAAATACTGTCTGTGATGAGCTCATTAGCCTGGTTGATCTGGGCCCCACAGTTTTAAGTCTGGCCGGAATAAGAGTTCCCTCTTATATGCAAGGCCGTCCATTTCTGGGCCAGCAGAAGGCCTATTGTCGGAAATTCATCGTTGCCGGTCGTGAGAGAATGGATCTGAACAGTGATGACCATGTACGATGTATTCGTAACAAACGATACAAATACATACGCAATTTCATGCCGGAAAAATCCTATGCTCAACCCATACCCTATCGAGACAAAATGCCCATTATGCAGGAATGGCGCCGTCTGAATGAAGAAAACGCTTTGCGAGGCCCTCAAAAACTTTTCTTCCAAAAGACCAAATCCAGAGAGGAGTTCTATGACACGCTGATTGATCCTCACGAGATTAGTAATCTGATTAACTCGCTGGAACACCAGGAGAGGATCGGAAAAATGCGTGCTGAGCTGGAAATATGGATTGACCAAACATGTGATTTGGGCCGGATTCCTGAAGACGAGCTGATTGAGCAGATGTGGCCCGGACGAAAACAGCCTGTCACGGCTGTCCCGAATATCAAAACAGAAACCAGAGAGAAACGTAAGTTTGCGATCATTCGATGTGTCACTAAGGGCGCCTCAATTGGCTATCGCCTAAATAAGAAAGGCCCCTGGTTGCTTTATTCGAAGCCAATTGAACTAAAGGATATTAACGTATTGCAAGCCAAAGCTATCCGTATAGGCTAAAAAGAGAGCCTGATTGAAGCAAGATACATTAAATAGTTCCTATAGTGAGTTTACCACAAATCGGAGTGTTATGAACATAAGTCCTTCTTTTGCAAAGTGTTATGTTCTAAGGTAATGTAGTACCTAAAGTGTACTCTGGAAGGACAAGGCTTTGGTAAAGTTTCATTGCAGCAACATGTCATTAAAGTAACGCTCCTAAGGCGACGGTAGCGTTTTCAATAGCATAGGCAGATTGAGCGATGGTAGTAAAAATAATTGCAAGGTGTGTGTTTGCTTGTATTATTTTGTGGGGAGTGTCCTGCTGTGTGATCAGAACCGAACGAATGTCAAATAAAGGTCAAGAACGTATAGTTTATCAAGTAAACAAACTGACGGAACCAATGGCGGTTGACGGCAACTGGAATAAAGTTCAATGGCAAAAAGTTGAACCGCTTGAGATTAGCAACTATATGGGTGAGAGACCCAGGCACCTCCCGAAAGCACAGGCCAAACTGCTTTATGACGACAAAAATATTTATGTTATCTTTCGCGTAGAAGATCAATATGTCCGTGCGGTAGCCCGGGAGATCCACGGGCCGGTGTGGGAGGACAGTTGTGTTGAGTTTTTTTTCACACCAGACGGCAATGTTGAAAACGGCTACTTTAATCTGGAAGCCAACTGTGGGGGTACGATACTGTTTCACTGCAAAAATAATTCCAATCAAAAAGATGAATTCGTCAAAATATCGGATTGTGAGCAAATGAAAATTGCTCATTCTTTGCCCAAAATTGTGGACCCGGAAATCACAGATCCCATAACCTGGACCCTGGAGTATCGTCTCCCTTTCGAAGTAATTGAAAAATACTGGCCCATAACCAAACCTGTCCCCGGCACCATTTGGAGAGCCAACTTTTATAAATGCGCCGATAAAACTTCGCATCCTCACTGGTTGACCTGGTCGGTTGTGGACTTTCCAAAACCAAAATTTCATTTGCCTGAGTTTTTCGGAGTGCTTGAATTTAAATAAATTTACATAAAGGAATATGTGTGCTTGTTAAGCGCCGATCGGACTACTGCAGAACTGCTGAAGTTACAACAAAAGTTCTTTGAAAAGAGGAAATACAGGCGCGTGAGTATACTGAATTTAGCCGGCCTGGTTTTGAACTGATATTATAGACACTCGCTCAGTTTTTATGGAAATCGTGAGATTTTTCCACATTTTCCGGAAAATTCCTGTAACAGATTTGTGATTTTGACGTCTATGGCATAGACGAGCCGAGTTTTATGACCGAAAATCCCACTCGCTGCAACGTCCGTTAATATTGATGCTTTCCCATCTTCCCTAAACTAACAAAATGTTAATCTTAAAAAAGTGTTGATCTACGCAAACTTTTCCCAACCAAATCGTCTTTGTTCGTAATTCTTAACGCAGCATTTCAACAACTATCTTTGCGACCTCCTGACGGGCTTTTTTC
>CAYQKF010000020.1:2694-3349 GCA_964417935.1 uncultured Pirellulales bacterium | reverse complement strand
TTGATACATTATCACCATCGGACAGCCGGCCGCCGTTACCTCCAGAGTAGCGCTTCCGCTTGCAACGAGCGAAAAATCAACGGCGTTGGCCGTGTCGATAACTGAACCAATTGTGTACTGGCACTCAAAGCCGGGGATTTCTGTTTTTCTGAGAACTTGTTCCCGCTCACTATCCACAGCCACGGTTACAAACTTTGCTGCTGGGTATTTTTTCTTTAAGCGCAGCGCTATCTGCTGCATGGCTCCCCAAAGCGAGTCTATCTCAGCGGCTCGCGAGCCGGGCATAATAGCAAACCTGGCATTCTTCGGCTCAAAATCCGCATATTTTCTATGTTGGGCCAAGCCAATCTCCAATTCATCAAAAAGTGGATTGCCCACAAAAAACACATCCATACCTCTTTGGCTGAACCAGTCCTGCTCGAAAGGCAGTATGCAGCAGAGCTTATCGCAGCATTTGCGAAGTTTGTGAATTCGCCAGCCCCCCCATGCCCAAAGCTGTGGAGCAACGTAGAAAACGGTTTTTATGCCTGCTTTTTTGGCGGCTTTTGCGATGTGGAAGTTGAAGGCGGGGGAATCACAGACGATAACCAAATCGACTTTGTTGGTCTTCAGGAAACCGGTTAATCGCTTTATCAATTTGTAATAACGGCCGACA
>CAYQKF010000020.1:0-2684 GCA_964417935.1 uncultured Pirellulales bacterium | reverse complement strand
GATGCGATACTTTTTGTTTTTGTCCGGCATAGGCGTATTTGTTAACAAGATTTGCGCAAAACATCAACGAGAAATTAATTCGTTTTGCGTATCCGCCAGACGGAAGCAGACCTGAAGGTGTTGCATTGCGTAACGCGGCAGACCGTCGTTGGTGCCTCGTGTACTGGTAGTTTTGGGTTTTCTTTGTCGGATTTTGTGGATAAAATGGATTGACGTCACGGTAAAGACAGAGGACAGAAGACGGATGATGAGTGATTAATTGGCATGCTTGAATTTATTACAGACAGGGACATATACGAAAAAGTGATTTGCGGGCGCATCGGAAAAGCCCGCAAGTTCGTCTGGATAGCAACGTCCGACTTGAAAGACCTTTATGTGGAAAAGGCCGGCGGGATGGTGCCGTTTCTTGAGATTTTGTCCGATTTGGTTAGAAGTCACGTCGAAATAAGACTGCTGCACGCCAAAGAGCCGGGGCCTGCTTTTCGAAAGGATTTCGATAAGTATCCGAACCTGATAAAGGGAATGGAACGAATCTTGTGCCCGAGAGTTCATCTTAAAGCCGTGATAATTGACGGCGGCTTTGCTTACAGCGGCAGTGCCAATCTTACCGGTGCCGGGATGGGGGCAAAGAGCGAGCACAGAAGGAATTTCGAGGCCGGCATTATTACCGACGATAAAAAAATAGTCGGTAAAGTTATGGAGCAGTTTGACAATATATGGAGGGGGACTCACTGTAGAGCATGCGGCCGAAAGAAATTTTGTGCTGACTATAAAGACATTTTGGCTTGATGGAAACTACGGTTTAGGTTGTTATGTGACCTAAAAGATGATTGCTAATGTTGATCAAAATGGCCAGGTTCGCTGTCCATCAGGTTTTTTACCTGAAATTCCACGCCATAACTTAGCGGCAATTTTGTGGCGAGAGCAAAAAATCAAGACGTATAGTGGGTGACCTTTAAATGATATGCGCTCATATTCAAACTCTGTGTATGATAACTGTTTTCTTAGTTGATCGACATATAGGTTTCGTAAAACCTCTGCGCGGTGTTGGGCAGGGGCTTCATTTAACACAGAACGCCAATTTGTACCTGTGCCTAAACAACGATCGAGGTTTGAATCTGGGTTATCCAAATAGTTATGTTCCCAGTTTCTCAGGGCATCAATGTGATCAGGAAAGAAAATGATGAGATCTGCTCGTATATTTGACAACACTCCTAAAGTTTCGTAGTCAAGATGTAGTCCGTATGGGTCAAGAAAAGCAAGTGATAGAGTTCTTTGTGGTATTTCCTCGACGATTTTATGAATTTCTTTATTTGTGTCGCCGTGAAGAACCTGCGAATCTGGCTTAATTTTATCGACACGAGTTATTAGAGCATTATACTTACGCTTATTTTTTTCACACAGATGTAATCTGTCGAAGGGGTAAGGAGCTTTGGCGGCTATTATAGGCGAACCCCAATCAAGCTTTTGAGAGGTCTCCAATTTCTCAATTCCTGCACCAGCAAAAAGATCGATGTAGTGTAAGCCCTGCCATTTTTTATTTTTCATAGATGTAGTAAAAGCGTCAATATACCGCATAAGGAAGTAGTGTTTATCACGCGACCATTCTCCTACTGTTGGAATGTATAAATCATCATCTTTAGGTGATGGCAGATCAAACATAGTTCAATTCCAGTAACTTAAGAGTTCGTGGCGTTTGGTTCCACATGCGACCGTCCAGTTTTCGCCCATTTTTTTTCTTGTTTATACCTCCCCATTGTTTGAAAAAGAAGGGAACATCAGCATTAAGACATTGATCACGGATATCAATAGCCCATCGCGGTTTCATTGGTCTTGCGTTTGGGCCGGATTCGCCGCCAACTATAACCCAATCGATGCCATCGAGGTCAATATCGGGAATTGGGCCCAAGAGTGGTTCAAAGGAAATGAATTTTATCACAGCAGGAGTTTGCCGAAGGTCGTCTATACGGAATCCGCAATCGGCATTCTCGACAGTAACTCCCATCCACACGTTTTCCGGCCAGTTGAGCCTGGAGCTTAGTTTTAATAAGCGGGCGGAACGTTTCGTTAGTATTTGAAATCGATGATGAGACGCCCGGCGCATAACGTCAAAAACTTTCGAGATGAAATCAAAAGGAATATCTTTATGAAAAAGGTCGCTCATAGAATTGACAAAAATTGTGCGGTGCTTCTTCCAGCGTAAAGGTATGTCAAGGGCATGGTGATGGAGCGTCACGCGAAAACCATTGGCGTAGTTGGGACTGCCCGCAGCTTTTAATCGCAAAGCCATACGTTCTGCATAGCAATTTTTGCAACCTGCGCTTATTTTCGTACAGCCGGTAACAGGATTCCAAGTGGATTCGGTCCATTCAATTTTTGAGTTCTGAGCCATTTAGCCTCCACAACAAAGTCCATCATAGAAGAAAGATAACACCCAAAAGGGAAAAATCAAGAGATTTATCAGGCCCTTTTGAAGTTCAGTATTAAATTTTTGAGATTGTCACCAGATTAACGGGGGCTTATACTTTCTAATATGTTGAAGAAGGTATTAACTTTTTATACGAAGTATTTTGCGGTGTGGGTGATTGCGTTCGGGGTGGTGGCGTATCTGGTTCCAAAGCCCTTTGTGGCGTTGAGGAACTATATGGATTGGTTCTTCGCCCTTACGATGTTCGGGATTGGGG
>CAYQKF010000019.1:0-56577 GCA_964417935.1 uncultured Pirellulales bacterium | reverse complement strand
TTGTCAAGCAATGCAAAATAAAATTCAAGATGTCACGCTTGTATAGGGGCTAGTTTAACTTTTCCGGGCTGACGATGGCGAATTCTCCTTGCATTAGCAGCACCCACTCCTTGCCCAGTTGATCCTATTGTGCTCACGAGTCTTCTTTCGTCATTTTTATCTTTCTTCGAAATAATCATGACTTGGGGATCGACAGATACTCGTTTATAATTGATTTCGAATCGATTAATCTCATCTAAAAAGTCTGGTGGGTAAATGGTAGCGCCAGGCCCAATTAAGATCTTAGCCACAGGCGCAGAAAGACAACCTGAAGGAAGGTGATGAAAAGTGTGTGGTTTCGGCTCAGCGTAAACTTTGTGTCCTGCGTTTGGACCTCCAACCCTTACTAGAATATCGTATTCCCTTGCCAAATATGCGCTAATGTTACCTTTCCCTTCACTTCCATATTGGCCCCCTACCAAAACATCAACCAGCCGCACGCTCTCGCGCCCATATAAACCCAGATGGCTCGCCGCTTTTACCATAACATCCTGTTTTGTACACCGCTTAGTGTCGATTACAACATCTGCTATGTCCTCCAACTTCTTGACTTTTGCCTCAGTTGGGTCAAGCTGGACTAGACGGTAAGATTTTAGTTCTTTTATCCCTTTGCGCTTCTTCTTTCTGTTGTACCTCTGTACTAACTCACCAAGAGGTGCATTCAAATGGATATGTATAACTTTGTCCTTATATCCTTTCCTTATAGTAACAATTTGGTTTCTGATCCGAACAGCATCAACAATAACTATGTTATTTTCACCCTTGTTTTCCGTCATATCAAACTTCATTAGCCCGTCGCAAACCCAACGTCCTTGTGTCTTTTTGTCTAGTCTCTCGCCTAGCTTCTGCATCGCGTCTCTTGCAAACTCAGTTTTCGGATCAAGTTTCTTAAGATGGTCTCTAGTTCTGAAAATGATTGTGCCGAATCGTTCTTTCAGTAGTTCAGCAAGGGTTGTTTTCCCCGAACATACCCTGCCAGATAATACTACGACTTGCTTAAACATTATCTCTCCACTAACCGCATCTTCGAATTAGCTTTATTGTCTAACAAAGCTCATCTGTTTCTCACCTTTTCTTTTCTCCCCAGTAGGTAAGTCGTATACTGTAACCTTTATTCCACGCTTTACCAAGATATCATCGATTAATTCACTTACTATCCACCAAGAACCTCCCGCCTGACCACAGCCGATGCGTGGCATATGTACAGATGTTTTTTGTCTGACAGCTTCATTGGAGAGTTTTCGCAAACAGGCCTCCAGCGCTCCGTATCTGATTCTAGGAATGGGCGCCTCTCCGTATCCGTGTTGCGCAATCATCTTAAAAACCGCCAAGTCTTCCTCTACCTTCGAGGCATGCACATTGCCGAGTGAGAATTCTGATCTGTTGTGTTCCAGCCAGTACTGGAATTCTTCAAGAACGAATGGCCACTTTTTTTGCAACGCTCGCGCGAATCCTGCACCCCAGGAACGACCCTTATCGTTAATGATGAATGCGATGATTTTCTTTTCCTTCCCTCGTGGTTCTGTTGCATCCCCCTTGAGATACTTTATCCTGTTTATGGAAACTTTCTCACGTCTTCTGAGCAAAGCCAACCCTGCGACCCTTGGATAGGGTTGCGCAGGATATGGCGGCAACGCGACAGACTCAACATGCACTCTTCCAAGATTATGTGGCCATTCCTCATCACCCTTTGCAGTATAACCTACGACCGTGCACTCTTCGACAACGCTGCCGCTTGGCAGCTTGGATCCAAACGGTAGAGCTTTAGTGTTTGTCCTGGAGGGAACCATATAGTCAACATGATAATATGCACTTCTGCCGTGTGACTCTCGTCTTGAGGAGCAGAAGACAACGCAGCGTTCTTCCGTGAGTTTAACAACCCTCAGAAGTACTGCCTCTACCGATACCTCATATTGCTTTCGTAAATCCATAAGAATGTCGATGTTTATACTTTTTTTCGCCAAGTCAGGAAAGCTTCCAATCGGCATCAAGAATTCTGCTGCCCCAATATTACAAAGCATTTCCACTTTCCAATCACCCTGCTTCATTTCTTCCCTTCTATGCCTCTCTCTAACTCGTTGTGCGCAATCAGGAAATAGAGTATGTGCTATTTCATGGGCTATCGAATATCGTATACGAGCCTTCGGCCTATTCGGATTATACTCTATTGTAAGCTTTCCCCCTCTTGTTGGAATCATGCGCGCATCCAATACATCCTCTGATGCTATCACAGTGATTTTCAAAATATCCGCAAGACCAAAGGGATCAAAAGGAGGCCCTGACCAACCCTTCTGCATGGCGGAAAACACGACCTCCCTCGCTTTGTTTTGTATATCTTCAAGCGGATTCCCAGTCATTGATATAGTAGTTACAGACTGATTATTCCACTGCTTTTGCCCTATTTCTTTTCTTAGCGCCATAAACCCTACACCTCAGAAATTTACATTAATCTTTTAGACTGTTAATAATATTAAATTTCATAATACGAAAATACCAGAGTTGATCTGAAAGAGCTACTCAAAACTACAATTTCCGTCAGGCTACCTCGTAATTCTCATCTCCCCATGAGATAATTTTTCAATATCTCACGGAGTAAACTGTGAAGCGTATCTCGATATAAATTAATAAAAGATCAATCCTCATGTTGTCAACCTCGCTCGCTGCGGCCAAAGAATAGCTAAAATCAGAAGAAAATTCAAAGAAA
This sequence comes from uncultured Pirellulales bacterium, assembly GCA_964417935.1. GTDB lineage: Bacteria > Planctomycetota > Phycisphaerae > Sedimentisphaerales > Anaerobacaceae > NIOZ-UU13. The sequence continues at coordinate 53,834 of CAYQKF010000019.1, read as the reverse complement.
ATCCGTTTAATCCGTGCAATCCGTGAAGATATGAAGAGAGGGCATCCTCAAGTATAATTCGGTAAATGATAAACCTTATACGAAAGGAGCCCTCTATGACTACATATTATATCGGAGCCGACGTACATAGCAATAGCACAGAATTAGCAATCGAAAAGAGGAACAAAATCGTGGCCAGGTACTCAGTGCCGACAACTATACCAGCTATATCCAATGTCCTGGATTCGCTGCAGGGCAAAAAACACATGGCCCTCGAGGAAGGTCCCATGGCCGGCTGGCTCTACCGCAATCTCTGCCGTAAGGTCGACAAACTCATTGTTGCTGATCCCCGCCGCAATAAACTAATTACCTCAGACGGTGATAAGGACGACAAAATTGACGCCGCGAAACTCGCTGCACTGCTACGGGGCAAATACCTTCGCTCAGTCTACCATAGCGAAAGTGACGCACGGTCCGAACTGAAGCATTGGGTCAGCTTGTACCACGACCGGGGTAAAGATGCGGTACGCAATATAAACAAAATCCGTGCCCGCTGTCGGATGTATGGCCTCACTATCCCCAGATTGGCCCTTCGTGGTCCATCACATCGCGGACAATGGCTGTTCAAAATAAACCAGCCTGTCTTGGCCAGGCAGTTAAATATGTTATGGATTGGCTATGATGCCACCGCAAAACAGACCAGAATGGCAAAACAACAACTCCTTCAGCTAAGCAAAAGATATCCCGTTATCCACCTCTGGGAAGAACTGCCGGGCATAGGCCTGATTCGAGCCACCACGTCATTCGCCTATCTCGATACACCCTGGCGGTTCAAAAAGAAAAATGCATTATGGAAATACTGCGGCGTAGGACTGCAAAGAACAACCAGCGGGACGGACAAAAAGGGACGACCAAAACCAGCCCGATTACAACTGCCCTGGGCAGTCAATAGGACGCTAAAAAATATGATATTAGGCGCTGCCATCAGCGCCATAAATCAAAAAGATAATGTATTCAAGGCTTATTATGAAAGGATGGTGCAAGATGGCGTAATCTCCAGCAATGCCCGCCATGCGGTAGCACGAAAGATGCTTACCGTGATGTGGGGCATGTGGAAAACAAACAGTCGGTTCGATGAAAGATTGTGCCAGGAATCGAACAGACCAACAGCGTCGGCTTTGTCGAGGTAATGCTTATGGTATCGAGGTCTTTATCCGGCTTTGAGTTCCTTTTTAACCACTGGACGTGCTTTATGCCGAGTCCCCGATCTGTGAATGAACCAAAGCTGATTTTTGCTATGCCTCCATAATCTGCATGGACTGTTCGTTTAGAGCAAGTCCCCGATAGGTGGATGGCGACGTTAATACGATCGCCGGTAAATTTTTCCAGGTTACTGATGTCCTCTAAGATTATCAAGCAAAGCTTGGATTGCTGAGGGATTGGCTGTTCAAGTAAGTGATTTTGTGATTGAATATAAGATTGGAACTGACTGTATCGTAACAGGATGCCCTCAAAACAAAAAAATTCAGGGCAAGAGAAGATTTATTACTTGACTTCGAGCTCTTCATAGGTGGTTAGAAAATTAGCTAATTCACGAGTTTTTTTCTTGACCAATCCCCAAAAATGCAAGATAATATATATTGAACAACTGATGATGAACGAGATTGTGGGGTGTCCCGTTTCTTCTTGATGTTTTTTTATTACTTTGCATAGGGACATATAAAAGGGAAAAGTATGTAACTCTTTTCTCTAACGGTAGTTAAGTTGCAAAGAAGCTTTTAGCGCCTGTAGTAACAGAAAACGAAAACTCGGTTTCGCACCCTTGACTTGGCGTTCAAAAGTGAATTTAGCGTGAAACGAAATCTGCTTGAAAAAGCGTTCGCTTACCAATGAGGGAGTGTTGGTCTTGAGTATAAAATCAGCAAATTACAAGAAAAAAATATATCTTCTAATGCCGAAAATACTACAGTTACAGGAGATTTTGGCACTAAGTAGCTGATTCTACGCTCTGGCGAAAAGAATTTCGTAACTCACAGCCATTTCTTTGGTGCTTTCCTGCCGGAAAACCCGCAATTTACCCCTTGAGCGATGTTTTTTAACTCTATGAGAACTGCGAGTGAAAGGTAGGAAATATGAATACCATAATCATAGGACTCGGGACGCTGCCGACCGCGGCGATTACCGTTATTGCATTTGTTCTGGGAATTTGCCTGACTGTCATCATTTACCAGGCGGTCTCCAGAACAAGGACCAAGACCTTCGAGCAGGACCTGCAGCGGCAGATTGAAGGTGCCAAAAGAGAAGCGGAGAACATAATTAAGTCCGCTCAGATTGATGCGGCCGCAGAGGCCATTAAGAAAAAAGAGCAATTCACATCTGAGGCGAATAAAATCCGTGCTGAGCAGCACGAAACTGAAATGAGATTAACCAAACGCGAGGATTCACTTGAGCGCCAGACGGAACTGCTACAGCAGCGAGAAAAATCGTTAAAACAGCAGCAGCAAGAGAACGACAGAAGACTGCACAATATTAGTCTAAAAGAAAAACAGCTTTCGGTTCTGATGGCACAGCAGAAGAATCAATTGCTTAAAATTACCGCAATGGACATTGAAGAAGCCAAGGAGCTGCTCTTGAAACGTCTCGAAGACGAATGCGAGCATGAGATGTCAGCTTTGATTCAACGCAAGGTCGAGGAATCCACCGAAACTGCCAACGAAAAAAGCCGGGAGGTAATCAGCTCCGCCATTCAGCGCTACGCTGCAGAGCATACCTGCGAAGTAACTGTATCAACCGTCGAGATTCCGAATGACGATATGAAAGGCCGAATTATCGGCAGAGAGGGACGCAATATTCGTGCCTTTGAAAAAGCTACCGGCGTAGATGTCATCGTCGATGACACTCCCGGAATGATTGTAGTCAGCGGTTTCAGCCCGGTTAGGAGAGAGGTCGCCCGTCTTTCTATGGAAAGGCTCATCCAGGATGGGCGGATCCATCCATCCCGGATAGAGGAGCTTGTTGCACAGACCAAAAAGGATGTCAACCACAAGCTCCTGCAGCTCGGCAAAGACGCCGCCGTCGAGACCAACGTCAGAGGATTGAGCAACAAGGTGCTTAGTTTGATAGGTGCTTTGAGCTATAGAACAAGTTATGGCCAAAACGTTCTTCGCCACAGTATTGAGGTTGCTTTTCTGTCTCAGGTTATGGCCGATGAGCTTGGGCTAAACGGCTCGATAGCAAGACGGGCAGGACTGTTACACGATATCGGCAAGGCCATAGATCATGACGTTGAAGGCAACCATCCCACTATAGGAGCAAATTATCTCAAGCGCTTCAGCGAATCGCCCGTGGTGCTCAATGCCGTCGCTGGACATCACGGCGACATCCCAGCGGATAATCCTTATACTCCGCTGGTTTCCGCCGCTGACGCAATCAGCGCTTCCCGCCCGGGTGCCAGAAGAGAAACGCTCGAAAGATATATTAAACGACTTGAAAAACTTGAAGAGATCGCCGGCAGCTTTAAGGGAGTTGAAAACGCATACGCAATCCAGGCCGGCAGGGAAATCCGCGTCATTGTCAGCGCCGAGCAGGTGGACGATGAGGCGGCTATGAAAATCGCACGTGACATTGCTAACAAGGTTGAAGGTGAGATGACCTATCCCGGCGAAATCCAGGTAACGCTGCTGCGTGAGGTCCGCTGCGTCGAATATGCAAAATAGCAGTCGTATATCGTATGTCGTATGTGATATGTTGTGAAAAGAGAGCAAAAGAATGGACAAAAAAATAAAGACATACAGAGACCTGAATATCCGGAAGGTGGGAATCGAATTGGTCAAATGATTACAAATATGCTGAAAATACTTTAACAAGACACGACGTACGACATACGATATACAACATACGAAAAACGAATTATGAAAGTGAATATTCTTTGTATTGGTGATATAGTTGGTCGGCCCGGCAGACGTATTATTGCCGATAAGCTAAAGCCACTGGTTAAAGAATTAGATATTGACTGCGTAATAGCCAACGCTGAAAATGCCGCCGGCGGCTCCGGCCTGACACCGCAAATCTATAATAAGCTACTGCGGTACGGTGTAAATCTGATTACGTTAGGTGACCATACTTACCGCAAAAGAGATATAATCAAAACCCTGGAAACATCCGAGAATATTGTTCGGCCTGTAAACTTTTCCGAACATGCAGCCGGCAGAGTTTTAGCATTTTATAAAACCAGTAAAGGCCCGGTCGTGTCGGTCGTCGCTTTGATAGGCCGTCTCTTTATGAAGCCCGCCAACTGCCCCTATAACGCTATTGATAGAATCCTGCCGCAGCTCGAACAGAAGGCCGACATTATAATCGTTGACTTCCATGCCGAGGCCACCAGTGAAAAAATCGCGATGGGCTATCATCTTGACGGCAGGGTCAGCTTATGTTTCGGCACCCACACCCACGTGGTGACAGCCGATGAAAGAATCCTGCCCAAAGGCACAGCATATATCACCGACATAGGTATGACCGGTCCGCACGATTCGGTACTCGGCCGAGGCGTCGAGAACGTCTTAAAGTCGTTTAGAACACAGATGCCGTTTCCGTTTGACATAGCGACCGGCGATGTGAAAATAAATGCAATTTTAGTTACCGTTGACAGCAATACAAAAAAGGCTGAGAGCATCAAGCGAATCAGAATTGACGCCGAGACCGAAGATACAAAAAACTACGATAGTGACGACGGCAAGCCGGAACACCTCAATAATAACTTCTAAATTCGTATAGCGTATCTCGTATTGCGCAAACGCTCCAACTGCTTCGCAAAACGAAGAAGTGGGGGCAAAGGGGGGGGACCATTCGATCCCTTCGGCAACGGTCGCGGTGTGCCAAAATAGTAGGAAAAGGTAGCTTTTCGGCATAAATGTTCAACTTTTTGGGCGTTTTTTGCAAGACAACTCGCTGTGGCGGCCAGAAAATTGTTGTAATCTCGATGAGATTTTGATATTGTAGGGTTTCAAGTGTGCAGGAGTGTTTCAGTGAAGTGTATATGGGAAATCCTAGTATGATGTAGTCTGAGGTCAAAGATTGGGTATCTAATGTTGGGTGTGTTGCCCGATAGCGTCAAAATACCCGTGAACGGCTATAGGAGAAACATGATGAAAACGCTAAGAAGTCTCCTAGTACATGTGCTTGTGCTGGCGGTCTGTCTGTGCATGGCAGCTCCGGCGGGCGCGGAACTCATTCAGCATCTGGATGCCACCGTCGAGGGAAGTGTTGTGACGGACGCCGCCGGCGCGGTGATCCGGTGGATCGACCAGTCCGGATCCGGCAACAACGCTTTGGCTGGCATAGGGAGCGTGTTGTATCCCAGCACCGTCGCGTTCCCGGGTGGGCCGGTTGGATTGGATTTCGGGTTGGAACGTAATTCCCTGGAGCTGTTCAGCGCCGAGGCCTCGGCTCAATAGTTGGATCTGAGTGCCGGTATGGGTGGTTTTACCGTTGTTGTCGTGACGTACACGTCCGCCGTGGAAGGCACTTGGAACGACATTTTCGGCAATACCAGTTCCGCAGCCAATGGCTGGGGATTCCGCTACAATAGCGATGGGGCATATCAAGCCTACCTCAATGGTAACGCCGGCGGAAATAGTCCCAATGGTGCGATCGAAGCAGGTGACACGACCGTGTGGGTGCATACCTACGACGCGGCTACTGGGGCTTCCGAGCTTTGGACGAACCAGGGTGACCCACGGACGGTCACCGGGGCTGCCGCGGATTTCACCGAGGGTGCGGTTACCTTGGGCACGATGAGTAATGGCGGTCGCTATTTTAGAGGGATGATCGGCGAGGTGATGGTCTTTGATGCGCCCCTGAGCCAAGCGGAACTGGACCAACTCAGGGGCGATCTGGTATATAAGTGGGTCACTCCCCTGGAAGAGAAGTTGTATCCAAAGGTTCCCTCTCCTGATGACGGATCTGTGGAAATGCCTTTGGACGGTATTACGCTTTCCTGGATACCGGGTATGGGCAGCACCGCCCAGGAACTCTATTTTGGCACCAACTTTGATGACGTTAATACGGCTACCCCGGAAAACGATCCGGCGGGTGTGTATATGGGCCGTCAAAGCCAAGCCTCCTTTGCCCTAGCGCCTCTGGAATACGGTCAGACCTATTATTGGCGCGTCGATTCCATCAATGGGGGGATCTTTTCCAGCCCGGTGTGGAGCTTCGACACGATTAAGTACGCCTACCCCATGGCAAGCGAGTACATCACCGCTACCGCCTCCAGCAGCATTGAGGACGTCAACGTGGTCAACACTATCAATGGCGCTGGACTCGATGCCAATGACCTCCATAATACCGACCTTGGCGACATGTGGCTTAGCGAGGTGCAGGCAGAAGGAACGCCGGTCTGGCTCCAGTGCGATTTAGGGGCCTTGGTAAAGCTCAACGAGATGCTGGTCTGGAACCAGAATACCCTGGTTGAACAACTTCTGGGTTGGGGGATCAAGGACGCCTCGATTGAGTATACGGCGGATGGCACGACCTGGCTGCCACTGACCGAGCAACCAGTGACTTTCGAACAAGCTCCGGGCGCGGAGGGGTATGCGGCCAATAGCGCCGTTGCCTTCAACGACCTAGCTGTGCGGAGTGTCCGCATCAACGCCTTGAGCAATTTTGAGGGTATCGTACCTCTCAATATGTATGGTCTCAGCGAGGTCCAGTTCTTGATCGTTCCGGTTCAAGCCGCTGATCCTGTTCCTGCAAACGGCCAGACGGCTGTGTCCCTGGACCCCACGGTTTCCTGGAGCGCTGGGCGCGGTGCTGTTTCGCACGATCTCTATGTGAGTGATGATCCGATTGCAGTTGCCGACGAGACCATTGATCCCATCGCGGTTGGGCTTACGGATACCACCTATGACCTGGCCGGCTTCGATATGAACACGGTCTACTACTGGAAGGTCAATGAGGTCAGCGATACCGAAGCGTGGCCAGGCAACGTGTGGAGCTTCACCACGCAAGACTATCTTGTTGTGGACGATTTTGAGGACTACAACGACTACCCACCCGACGAAATCTTCAACACGTGGATAGACGGCTGGGACGTTCCGACTAACGGCTCGTTGGCAGGCAATGCCGAGCCACCTTTCGCTGAGACTACGATTGTTAACAGCGGCAGTCAGTCGATGCCAGTTTACTTTGACAACAGCATGGCGCCCGTTTCTGAAGCTAAACGCACCTATGACGAGGCGCAGGATTGGACCCAAGCCGGCGCAACCAGTATCGTGCTATACTACCAGTTTGGTGCTGATAGCGTTGGCCAGGAACTCTACGTCAAGATCAACGATGTCAAGGTCGCTGCCGTACCGGTTGCAGTTGTAGAGGGGTGGAGCCCAATTATCGTTGATCTGGCTGGTGCGGGCATCGATCCCACACAGGTCAGCAGCATGACGATCGGTATAGACGGGGCTGGAGCTACGGGCATCGTCTACGTGGATGACATCATGTTGATGAATTGAGGGTGCACATGTGATTTTGAGTTGTAGCTGAATTGAAATGGAAAGGAGCGGTCGATACGTTGAATCGACTGCTCCTTGTCCATACTACAAAGGCAAACAACCATGAAAAACAACAAAGCATTCACACTTATTGAATTGCTCGTAGTTATTGCCGTAATCGCGGTGTTGATGGCTGTTTTGATGCCCTCTCTACGTTGCGCCAGAGAGCAGGCACGCATGATCTCCTGTGCGAGCAATCAAAAGCAGTTGATCCTGGGATTGGTTGGCTACGCAACCGAAAACGATGACAATCTGCCACCCTCTCCGGTGAAGCTAGGAAGTATCAGTGCAAAGAAAGCCAATTACCATCATCCCATGGAATTGAATATGCACTATACCAATTAAAACTGGGAACTGGAAATCCAAAAGACCGAAACGATTTTATCGAAGCAGTGATAATGATAATACAACAGTCAAAGAAGTAACTCAATTTGCTTTCAGTACACCAAGTGAGAGAGCGAGAATAGATTCTTTATTTGTTTTGAAAGGTGTTAGTTGGCCTTTAGCTTCCGTAATTCTACACTTCGCATTTCCAGATAAATATCCTATTATGGATTTCAGAACTATTTGGTCTTTGGGTTGGGAACAACCACAAAGCTACAACTTTGCTTTCTGGGAAAAATACTTTCATATATGTTTTCTACGTAAAATGCTCTATTTAGCCTATTTTTGACATCTTTTGGGACTCGGTTTGGGCAAAATCAAGGTCTGTGTAGACGTTTTGGTGTCAGAATGTCACCGTGTCTTCTCGACGTAAGTGTTCAACTTTTTTGGCGTTTTTTTGCAGAAAATTGTCGCAATTTCAATGAGATTTTGATATTATGGGTCATGGGCGATCTTGCCGAAACATTTTCTGGGCAAGAATCAAACTACCTTTATTTTTAGTAGGAGGTTGTATAATGAGACCACAAATTGTTTTGGGTATCTGTATTACATTATTGTTGACGGGCTCGTTGTCCGCGAATACCCGCTTTACCGGGGCCGTCAGCGAGCTGTGGAGCAATGCTGACAACTGGACCGATGGTCTTCCGGATGCCGATGACAAGGTCCAAATCGAGGGTGGGATATTGTGCATCCTTGACTATGATGCGGGTGTGATCAAGCACACCGCCTTGGAAGGCGGTAATACCACACATCTGCGACTGGTCGATGGTGCGGAAGTGAATGTTAGAGACTGGAGCATCATTGGTTACGCCGGTGCCCCGGAAGATCCTCATCTCCTCGAAGTCCTGGGCGGTGTGTACAATGCCGATGCCCGTATGTTTATCGGATTTATGGGAAGCGGCAAGTTGGTGGTGGACTACGGGGGTGTTGTGAATCTTAACGCCCAGCAGTTTGCTATTGGCGAGAATACCGATGGCAACGGGAGCGTGGAGCTCCGTGGCGGCTCACTGAATCTCTTGTCAAATTCAGGACTTCCGTTGCGTTTCCGTGCAGGTGCTAATTCAACCGCCAGCATGGATTTCTCTGGTGGGGTGATGACGCAAACGTACTCTGAGGCACGTGCCGCAGTTGTCAACGATCACATTGCCGACGGCACCATCACGGCCTACGGCGGTGTGGGGACCGTGATTGTGGAAACAACTGAAAATAATGTCTTGGTCGTCAAGGGTTTGCATCCCCGTAATCCTGTCCCTGAGGATGGTGGCAGTGTCGTGCCGGGCAACATCACCTTGAGTTGGACTGTGGACGAGGGCACGCCCGTGGATGTGTGGTTCGGTACCAATCCTGGCCTCAGCGCGGCGGAGTTAATCGTGCAGAAGCAGTCGGTGACCTCCGTGGCAGTGACGGTAGAACCCAAGCAAAGTTACTACTGGGCGGTCGATACCTACGCTCCAGGTGCGGCAGATCCGAATTGGGGGCAGATTTTTAGTTTTACCGTCGATAACTAGGCGCCCGTCGTCAACGCCGGCGACGATGTAGCGACCTGGCTGGATAATGGGAGCAGAGAAGTGGCGATCGCAGCGACTGTGACAGATACCGATCCCACGACTGTGGCGTGGACCGTTGTCAGTGAACCCAATGAAGGGATGGCTGTGATTGCCAATCCTGATCAGACTGAGACAACCGTGACGCTGAGCGCGTTGGGGACCTATGTTCTACAACTGGAAGCCGACGATGGTAAATACAAGGGTGCGGATACCCTGACGATCAATGTATTCAGTGATCACTGCGAAGCTGCTAAGTCGTTGCCAGATTGGACACCCATTCCTGGGGATCTCAATCTCGATTGTGTTGTGGATCAACTGGATCTGGATATCTTGAATGAGCAATGGCTTGAATGTACGGGCCTGGACTGTCCTGATCCGAATGCGATCTAGACAGGGAATGCAAATTACTTAAATAAAACTGAACAGGTTCATTCATTATGAGCTTTGTGTAAATTTTTCTTGAAGGAGAAGCATTATGTATACAAGATTGATTAACCTGATTTCCTTGGTTTTGGCGTTGTCTCTGGTGGGTAATGTTCAGGCTCAAGACGCGACCTGGACGGATGCCGAAGGCGACCACCTCTGGAGCACGCCGGGAAACTGGTCTGAGTTCCCCACCCTTGCCCACTGGGCCAAAGTCAGAAATGGCCTCCCCGGCCCGATTATCGCCAGCGAAGGCACTGTGGCGAGACGGGTGCACGTTGGATATGCAGAAGGGGGAGCCCTGACTGTGGACGGGGGAACCCTTGTGGTTGGCACGGATGACCTGCTATTAGGCAAGAACGGTGGGTCCGGGACACTTAATATGATCAGTGGCACCATAGATGTTGCTCGTGACTTCGAGGTGGGAGGTGGCAATCCGGGCATCGTCAATATGACCGGTGGTACGATTATCGTTGCGGATGATTTCATGATTCCGGAGTTGACTGCAAGTACAGCTGAAGTGAATCTGGATGGTGGAACTATTATCGTCAATGGCGATCTAAACATGAGAGCCGATGGCGGCACGATGAACGGCACGTTGAACATTACAGCCGGGACGCTGATAATAAACGCCAACGCACTCTCAGCCGTTCAGGGATATATTGACAACGGCTGGATTACCGCCTATGGCGGGAACGGCACGGTGCAGTTGGATTTTGACGTCACGAATGAAGGCCAAACCACGTTGAAGGGTGTTCACAAGCTTAATCCAAATCCGGTCAACGGTAGTATCGTAGCCGCCGGCGAGGTGGAACTGAGCTGGACATTGCCCGACCCGTGTACGCCTGGTCAGCCGGTATCGGTTGATGTATACTTCACACACGACCTGGACAAACTCATGCAGTTTACCGATCCGGCCTCCATACAGGTTGTCAGCAAAAGCAACGTGACATCCGTGACCGTACAGAGCGTGCCGAAGACGCAGTACTACTGGGCGGTGGATACCTATATCGGCGATCCTAATGATCCGATTTTTGGGCCTATTTTTAGCTTCTTGGCAGATAATGTACCTCCCAAAGTGGACGCCGGTGCTGATGCAGTGAGCTGGCTGATTGACGGCGTCGGGACAGACAATCTGGATGCGACCGTCACCGATGATGAGGCTTATACCGTGCAGTGGACGGTGATAAGTGAACCTGATGATCCCAACAGCCCTGACGCCGTGATTACCGATCCGAGCGCCGAGGATACAAGTATTACTCTGTCGGCCTTAGGCGAGTATGTCTTGCAGTTGGAGGCCTCTGACGGTGAATACACGGGTTCGGACACCCTGACGATCAATGTGTTCAGTGATCACTGCGAAGCTGCTAAGTCGTTGCCAGATTGGACGCCTTCCACTGCGGATATCAATCTCGATTGTGTTGTGGATCAACTGGATATGGATATCTTGCTTGAGCATTGGCTTGAATGTACGGGCCTGGACTGCCCGGATCCGAATGCGCCGTAATTAGGAATGATGCTTATGGCAGAGGGGTCCTGCAAGTTCAGGGCACCTCTGTTTAACTACTCCACGGCTAAAGGACTATAAGCATGAAGAAAGCGTTTACCCTCATCGAACTCTTCATAGGTGGCTAAAGCCAATTGAGGCTGGATAGTTGAGGGATCGTGCCTTTGTGATGGAAAACCGCTGCATTCGCGATTCTGAGGGTTCTATGCACTGGTCTGCTGTGGAGTAAAAAACGCCGGAGCGGATATGGCATAAAAGGTAAACGATCATTAAAAACAACAAAGCATTCACGCTTATCGAACTGCTCATGGTTATTGCCGTCATGGCCGTGCTAATGGGTGTTTTGATGTTGTACACTACGCCGATTCGGACGACATGGTTCAGCCGGCTCTGGCAATTCATCACCGGAAATGCTATATTACGTTTGTTTTTAGCTATAGTAAAGGGGTATCGATGAAACGACGGACATTTCTCAAAGTATCGGCGATGAGCACGGCTGTCGCAGCATGTGGAAGCTATGCATCTAACTTGGCGAAGAAAAAACGCAGCAGACCAAACATTCTGCTGCTTTTCAGCGACCAACATAACGCCGGTGTTATGGGGTGTGCGGGCCATCCGTTGGTCAAGACACCACACCTCGACCGGTTGGCGAGCGAAGGAGTTCTATTCTCCAGAGCGTATTGTCCGGATGGAATTTGCGTTCCGTCGCGCACTTCAATGTTTACGGGATTGTACCCCAGAACAACGGGGGTGATTTACAACAACGACGCTCCGCCGCATCCAGAAAGGCTCCACCCTCTTCATTCATTGCTCCGCGCCAACGGCTACCTTACGGGTTGCTTCGGAAAAAGACATTTTCCCCGCGGGCTGAATGAGAGGGATTGGGACGCCTCGTGCACGACCATCAATCCCAAACTCGACCCATCCGATGAGAATTACTGGGACTGGATCAAAGGGTGCGGGCAGTACGATTCACACAACCGCGATTTCAAAGAATCGCACGAAGCCTCGCTGATGGCTCACATTTCTCGTACTGCCGCTGAGAACCGGACAACCGCTTACGCCGCGAATAAGAGCATTGACTTTCTCCGTAGGGCCAAGAATGAGGGGCGTCCGTTCTTCTGCTGGTCTTCGTTTATCTACCCTCATCAGCCATATACGCCACTGGAGCGCTGGGCCCGGCTTTACGATCTCGACAAAATCGAGCTGCCAGGCAACATAAGCGAGCCGGTGGAGAATCTTCCACAGCGAATGAGGGAATGGCGCACTCGGACTAAGCCTCCCTGGAATTGCGGCACGGCGGCAAAGGATCACGCAATCTATCGCAGGTACATTGCTTACTACTATGCACTCGTCAGCGAAGTGGATTATCATATCGGACGAGTACTCTCGATACTGAGAGACTTGGGGCTTGCAGAAAACACAATCGTCATTTACTCATCCGATCACGGGGATTTTGTCGCCGGTCACGGCATGGTCGAGAAATGCGCCGTGGGTCACAATGTTTACGAGGATACACTGCGTGTTCCGTTGATATTCCATTGGCCCAGCGAGTTTGCAAGGGGCCGGACTTACGACGGGCTGGCGGAACTAACGGATCTGTATCCGACGTTGCTGGAATTAACCGGGATTGACCGGCCCGGCGGTGGGTACGATTTGCCCGGTCGTTCGCTGACGCCCGTTCTGACCAGCGGCAGTATTCCTCGGAAACCGTATGTCGTTTCGGAGAACTGGTCCCAGGTAACGGTAATCGGCGAGCGCTACAAGCTGGGCAAATGGATCACTCCGCCGTTGAAATACGCTGCATGGGACTGGGGCAGGACTCATCCGGGGATGTTGTTTGACCGCAAGAACGATCCGCTCGAAGTGAACAACCTGATTAATGAACCGTATACGAATAACGTCCGCGAGGAACTGGACCGGTTCCTCGCTGAGTGGGAGGCTCGGATTCCCGACATAGTATTTCCTATTAATTGAAACATACATCCACCCGTATTATGAGCTGGTGATACTATCTACACCTCTTTCCAGATTTTCCATTGTTAATTCCGCTAATATACTGGACCTTTCTGTGCTGGCTGATAACTGGCTGGCAGGTAGCGAATTAGTTGATTAGCGAATTAGAGATTAGGGTATCGGAATATCAGGAAATCAGGGTGTAGGAGATCAGTATAGCAGGATGTCAGGATTGTGGTGAATTAGAGAATTAGAAAGCAGCATGAGCTGACTCGTGCTACGTAGCGAAGCTACTTTGCAGAGTAGTAAGCCCATTCTACATTCTATTTGGGATTGAGATTGCCACAGTCGCCTGCGCTGCGGCATCCTCGCAATGACATTTTTCGTATTACGTTGTGCGGACAACGTCGCCGTACCGGCGACGGCTAAACAAAACAACAACTGCGAAAAAGCTGGATTCCCGCTTCCGCGGGAATGACAATTGGTGGGGCAAGCCCCACCCTACAAAGACAAGGTAGATTTAATTGGTGGGGCAAGCCCCACCCTACAAAGACAAGTGGTGCGGAATGCTACTCTGCGAAGTTAGCTTCGCTACGAAGCACGAGTATCGCATCCTACGGACTGGGGAGTGAGCTAAAGTAAATTAAAGTGCCTAAAGTGAGCTAAAGTTGGATGACGGAAGATTTTTCCCATCCACTTCATTCGCTTCACTCATTCAGTGGCTGCCACCCATCGAAATTCAAATTACCAAAATATAAAATAACGACTGGTGCCAAAGTAGTGAGGCATTCGCGCCCCACGGCACAGGTCCGTGGGCTAAACAGAAAAAGTGGTGCGAAAAATCGCATCCTACATGATTTTATTGATAACCAGGTTTCTGGAGAGTATAGTATTGGTGATTAGATGAGATTTTTTGAAGGGACGTGATAATGAAGCGATATACAATTTTGGTTGTGCTGGCGTGCTTTTTCGGCGGGGTCGGTGCGGTCTTCGGTACTGAGGTATCAGGTGAGCTTAGGCAGGAGTCGATAGAGGCAAGGATTCGGCAACATCGGATGGGTGATCTGGTCGTAAGGGCCAAGCCGGGAGCCCAGGTGCACGTCGAACAGTTGCGCCATGAGTTCTGGTTCGGGGCTGCGTTGTCTTCGGGGGCATTCAGCGGGCGCTTGAGCGCAGAGGACCAACGCCGGTACGAGGAAACGTTTCTGAGCAACTTCAATGCCGCCGTTACCGAAAACGCACTGAAGTGGCATGATATGGAGCGCCGACGCGGAAACGTGAATTATGGCGTTGTGGACGCGGTGCTCGCATGGACCGACAAACATGACATCCCATTACGAGGGCATTGCGTATTCTGGGGTGTGCCGGGGCGAGTCCAAAACTGGTTGAAGCAGTTGAACGACGACGATTTGCGCGGGGCCTTAAAAACCCGTGCGACGGCCGTCGCACGCCGCTACCGGGGGCGATTTGCTGAATATGACCTCAACAATGAGATGATGCACGCCAACTATTACGCGGACCGCCTCGGGCCCGGTATTACCAAGCAGATGGCAAACTGGTTCAAAGAGGCGGACCTCGACGCCAGGCTTTTCGTGAACGATTATGATGTCCTAACCGGCAACCGGCTGGGGGATTACATCAGACACATTCGCGGGCTGCTCAAGCAAGGCGTCCCCCTCGCTGGAATCGGGGTGCAGGGGCATCTGCATGGGGAGTCCTTCGACCCGGCGGCCTTGCATCATGCCCTCGACGAGCTCGCCAAGATAGGTCTTCCGATTCGCGTGACCGAGTTCAACATGCCCGGCCAGCGATCAGCTTTCCTGCGACGGCGCGACTTGAAGCTGACGGCGGAGCAGGAGCAGGCCAAAGCGAAAGCATTGACGGACTACTATCGCATCTGCTTCTCGCATCCGGCGGTCGAGGGGATTCTTATGTGGGGTTTCTGGGAGGGTGTCAACTGGATTCGGCAGTCCTCGCTCTATCGTCGTGATTGGACGCCCACACCGGCAGCCGAGGCGTATCGCAACCTGGTCTTCAAACAATGGTGGACCCACTGGGAGAGTAAAGCAGATGCGAACGGGCAATGCCGGGTTCGCGCATTCTACGGCAAGTATGCCGTGACATGTGGGGCAGAGACGAAGCAAGTGTTACTTAGCAAGGAAAAGGGACAAGTTACTGTGCGCTTCGAGTAACACCAGTGGTGCGAGATGCTACTCTGCGAAGTTAGCTTCGCTACGAAGCACGAGTATCGCACCCTATTCATGAAAGGCTGAGTCAAAGAAATGATAATCAACTGCCACATTATGGCAGTAGATTCCTTTCGTGCGGGGCACGCATAAGGGATTACGTCGCCGTGCCGGCGACGGCTAAACGGCGTAGAAATAGATTGATGTGGAAGGAAACCCCCAGTAAAACTGGGGCTAAATAAGGGCGGAAAAGGATTACTGTAAGAATGGATTGTGTTCTTTTTCGTGGGCTATTGTTGTAATTGGGCCGTGGCCGGGATAGACTTTTGTATCGTCAGGCAGGGTAAAGAGTTTTTCCCTTATGCTTGTTAATAATTGTTCCATACTACCATTCGGAAAGTCTGTTCGCCCAATTGAGTCGGCAAACAACGCATCATCCGTAAAGACAATCGCCTCATCCCTCGAATATAGGCAGATACCGCCTGGCGTATGGCCGGGAGTATGAAGCACGCTAAGCTTTACGCCGGCCTGCTCGATTATACTTTGCTCTTCTAAGGAAAAATTCGCCGGCTCGGTGCTGAAGGACTCTCCTGTCATAGCGGATAGGTTGGTCTGAGGCTCTGTGAGCATTTCGGCGTCGAGCTTATGGATATGAACTTTTATATCTGGAAACTCAGCACGCAGTGCAGCCACGCCTGCAATGTGGTCTATGTGGCCGTGAGTAAGGACCACCGCAATAGGATTTAATTTATGTTCCTGAAGGAATTTGATTAACTTACCTGCCCCCAGGCCGGCGTCAACAAGCAGACAGTCTTTAGCGGCCTCACCGCTGCGAAGGACATAGCAGTTGGTTTCATACGCACCCAAAATTAAACGGTCGATTTTCATTGTGAGTATCCTTAAAAGAGCGGGCAGGATAACAGAAATGATATTGGCAGTCAACAGTCTTTAGACTTGACCGGTGGGTCTAAGTTTGTTAGTGTGCCTGGGTCGTAAACAGTAGCAGACAGCGTATAGAAGAAAACTATACGCTATATTGGAGAAATCTATCGAATGAAGGCTTTTAAGCGAGTATTTAAGTATGTCTGGCCACAATGGCACAGACTGGTAACGATTGCTTGCAGTGTATTTTTAATCATGGTTCTTTATGGCTTGAGCTTCGGGACTATCTCTCCACTTTTGACGGTGATGATGGGCGCAGAGGGACTGCACGGCTGGATGAACAGGAAGATTAGCGAGCACCGTTACGGGATCAGCTTTTATGTGCCGGATAGCACTGAACTTTCCGACCCGAATGTGGCCTATTATTTGCGCATTGCCAGCGTTAAGAAGAACAGCTTTGCCGAACAGGCCGGCCTCAAACAGCAAGACCTGATTGTCGGGGCCGGCAGCAGTTTAATCAACGAAAACAGAGATAAGATACCGTCGAGCAAACTCCTTGAGGAGCTGGCCACCATATCAAATGTCAAGTTCATAGTAGTTCAATACCGCAGGCCCGACGAATATGGGCAATTTAAACCCCAATCCGAAAAACTGGAGCTTCGGTGCGGCAAAAAGCCTTTCTATTCCGATCATGCACAAAAACTACTTAGTTTCATACCAAAAGAGCGGACCAGAGAGAATAAGAAAAAGGCGGTGATATTTATCGTACTCTTGATGGCGGTTGTTACAATGGTTCGATGTATGGCCCGATTTTACCAGGATTACACGGCCAGCAAGGTTGTGAATACCTCCCTGGCCCATTTGCGGGAAGATGCTTTTCAACACTCCCTTGAGATTCCGGTAAGCTTTTTCGCCAGTGAAGGTCCGAGCGATACGGTCAGTCGGTTGGTCCGAGATACTGGAGCGATTGGTGTCGGGCTGAAGGTTATGCTCGGCAAAGCACTTCGCGAGCCTTCGAAGGCATTGGGGCTTATTTTTGTGGCGATGCTGTATGACCGCAATTTGACGCTGATATTTTTGTGCGGGGCACCGATATCATTGTTTATTTTAGCCAAGCTTGGCAAGAAGATAAGGCGTGTTACGAGAAGATCTCTTGAGAGCTGGGCGAAGATGTTGGGCAAGCTGGGAGAGGCAATTGGTGCGATACGGGTGGTAAAAGTGTATAACCAACAGGAGTATGAGCACGGGATTTTTCAGGGGATCAACCGAAAATTATTGAAGCAGCAATTCAGGATTGCGAAGATCGACGCCGCAACTGGTCCGATACTTGAGACTCTTGGAATGATAGCGGGGTCTGTTGGGTTGATATTTGGGGCGCAGTGGGTTTTTGAGGGCACCATGCAGGGGCCCGACTTTTTCGCTCTGTGTTTTTGTTTGGGTGGAGCAGCGGACTCGGTACGTCGGACGAGCAGTGTGTGGAACAAGATTCAACAAGCTAACGCCGCGTCAAAGCGTGTTTATTCCGTGATTGACCAGCAGCCGGAAGTGGAAAGGCCGGACGCTTTTGAACTTGCACCTTTGAAAAATAAAATCGAGTTCAGGGACATCGTATTTACTTATCCAAGCTCAGAGACCCCCGTATTAAAGGGAATCAACCTTTCGGTAGAAGCAGGGCACAATGTTGCAATAGTAGGGCCTAATGGCTCAGGCAAAACGACACTGGTAAATTTGATACCGAGATTTTATGACCCGGATGCCGGTCAGATATTGATTGACGGCAAGGACATTCACGAGGCAACACTATTTAGTCTGCGAAGCCAGATTGGAATGGTTACGCAAAATGTCGTAACATTCAATGATACTGTAGCTGCAAATATCGCTTATGGTAAGCCAGAAGCAACCAGAGAAGAAATAATTGCGGCATCCAAGCGCGCGTTTGCCCACGAATTTATTTCTCCTCTACCCGACGGCTACGACACAATCATCGGCGAGCAGGGTTCCGGCCTTAGTGGCGGGCAGCTGCAGAGAATTGTCATAGCAAGGGCGATTTTGAAGAACCCAGCCATCTTGATTTTCGACGAGGCAACAAGTCAGATTGACGCCGACAGTGAAGCCAAAATTCACAAGGCCATCGAGGAAATTATGCAGGATAGAACCAGCTTCATAATAGCCCACAGGTTCAGCACCGTTATTACGGCAGACGTGATAGTGGTAATGGATGATGGCCGAATTATCGCTCAGGGTCAGCACGATGAGCTTATACAAACCTGTCCGTTGTACCAAAGCTTGTACGAAACACAGTTAGTCAAAAAAACATAGTATAAAAAACTGAATAGTGAATTGTGTCCCGTGCTCGCAGAGACAAACGACGACCTATGAGATATACCGCCGATACTCAGATTTGTCCGGCGAGTTGGAAAATTTTTACACCGTTGTATCTAAAATTCGTACTTTGGCTTACAGTAAATTGGCCATCCTGCCGATTAAATTAGGTAAGGTTTGTCAAGGGCTTGAATCTGAACCTTTTGAATCTGAAATTTTGGTTTTACACTTTTAGTTTTAGAGTTGTGCAAAATTGAGGTCGAAATTATGCCCGAGCTTTCACGGCAACAAAAAGCATACGAGCTCTTTACGAGATACAAGGGCAATCCGATAATGACGCCGGAGGATTGGCCTTATCCGACAAACGCCGTCTTTAATCCCGCGGCTGCCAAGTTAAATTCAGAGGTTTTGCTGTTGATTCGCGTCGAGGATATGCGCGGCTTTTCGCATTTGACCGTTGCCCGCAGTGCCGATGGGTTCACGAACTGGGAAATTGACGCTACACCCACTCTTGAGGCCGACCAAAGCTCTCGAGAGGAAAGGTGGGGGCTGGAAGACCCCCGCATTGTCTGGCTCGAAGAGCAGAAGCAATTCGCTGTTACCTATGTCTCCTTCAGTGAGGGCGGTCCTGTAGTCTCACTGGCGATTACCAAGAATTTTAAGACGTTTGCCCGGCTGGGCTCTTTGCTGCCGCCGGAAGACAAAGATGCATGTTTATTTTCACGCAGGTTTAACGGACGGTTCGCACTGATTCACCGCCCCATTGTCCGAGGGGAGGCCCATATGTGGATAAGTTTCTCACCCGACCTGAAGCACTGGGGCGACCATAGGCCGTTGATTAGAACAAGGCATGCTTATTGGGACTGTCACAGAGTCGGGCTGGCCTGTCAGCCTATAGAAACACCGCACGGCTGGATGTTGTTCTACCACGGTGTCCGCAGTACCACCGCAGGAGCAATATACCGTGTCGGGCTGGCGCTTTTGGATTTGAATTCACCCTGGAGGGTCTTACGCCGAAGTGACGAGTGGGTTCTGGGGCCAAGAGAACCTTATGAACGTATCGGTGATGTCAGCGATGTCATATTTCCCAGCGGTGCTATTGTTTACAAAGAAACCGACCGGCTCAATCTTTATTACGGTGCAGCCGACTCCGCAATCGCCGTCGCAACAGCTAAGTTAAGCGATTGCATAGACTACCTTATGTCCTGTCCACAAGTTGAAGAGTAAACCGTCGACACCAGACTCCAGACACCAGACAACAGACTCAAGTCTTGATTCTTGTTTCTTGAGTCTTGGGTCTTAATTGGCAGCGTTACCGAATATTGCTTTGCGGCACAATCGGTTCCCATTGTACCTTGGCAGCACCCAGCAGGGTGCCGGTCGCATAGGCCAAATCGACAAGTGCTATTTGATACTCAGCCAGGGCGAGGATTTCGGCACTCTGGGCGTCGGCAAAATTCGTTTGGGCCTCAAGTACTTCTGTTGATGTCCTCAGGCCGAGTTCAAACTGACGCTTCTCAGCCTCAAACAGCCGACCATCAAGAATTGACCTTTGTCTGCTGGCCAAAATGCGCTGCCAGTTCGCCTCGAGCTGATCGATAGCGTTCAGCACCTCATATTCAATAAGTGCTTCGCGATTATCACGCGTGGCCAATTGCTTCCTGCGCTGGTAAAACGCCCGGCGCAGCCGACTCTTTGCCGCCTCATTTCCCAACGGCACCAGTAGCCCTACACCGACGCTATGGTTCTCAAACCTCTTGTCGAAAAGCAAATCAAATGAGTCGTCTCGCGAAGCTCCCAGGCCGTTCACATTATACGTGTAATCCATTGTAACCAAAGGCAGCGCCTGATTGTGCAAGTAATCGATAGTACTTATATCCTTAGCGATTTCCAGCTCCAGCTCAAGCATGTCCATGCGATTGTCAATCGCTGTTGCCACTAACCGCTGCTTTTCCAACTCATAACGGACCAGGTCAGGTTCGGTAGTGGGTATCAATACCGTAGGTGTCTGCATTTCCAGTTCTGCCTTATTAATTGTCCGCTTAAGCTCACGTTCTCGGTCGCGTAAGCTGTTGTCGGCCACGATAATAGCTTCAAGCTGTTGCGCGGCACCGGCCTCGGTGCGGATAATCTCTACCTGGGCCTTATCGCCGGCAGCAACGAACCGGCGGGCCTGCTCAAGCAGAGCCTCGGCCAGGTCATATTGCTGTTTCCGCACTTCCAATTCTTTTCTGGCCGCATAAAGCCGCCAGTACACACGGTCCGCAGCAGCAATAACCCGTATCACCTCGAGTTTCGTCTGGGCTTCAAATATCTGCCGGTCATACTCAGCGATACGAATGTTATGAATATTAGGCCGTTGGGGGTCCTTGCGCAGGAGTGGCTGACTAATCGAAACTGAAAGGTTTGAACTGTATAAAGGATTAAAGGTTTCGCTAAACGCCGAAAAGTCTTCGTCCGTTTTAACACGGTTATCAGCTAAGTTAAAGGTCAAATCTCCGCCGGTTCGCAAAGGAACCTGAACACCAAGATTTATGGAAGAGCTATCTACCGATCTGCCCGCAAGTTTTGTTGATTGCTCAGGCCTATCGGTCTTGGCGTATGACATATTGGAGAAAAAAGCTGACTCAAACGCAGCCTGCTCTTCACCGACCCGCTCAGCGGCAATAGCAGGACTGATGAGCTGCACCTTAAGGTCAAGGTTATTCTCTAACGTTAAGGCCCGACATTGCTCCAGGTTAAGTTTAAGCTCTTTGTGTGGCGCTTCATTGGCATCGATACGGTGATTTTCTTCAGTTTTGGCTTCCTGAAGCTCAAGCGTTTCTATCTGTCGTAACTTTTCGGGTGCAATCTTGATTTCGTAGAATTTCTCATCACCCGGAAACGGTTCACAGCCGGTCAACAGCAGTGCACAAGCGCACAAGGGCACAAGAGCACAAGTGCGCAAGAGCGCGAGGTAGAGTCGAGAATTTGAAATTTGAAATATAGAATTTGAAATTTTTCTATTCATGTCTAAGAGCCTCAATAGGGTCAAGTCTGGCGGCCTTAATCGCCGGAAACATTCCAAAAAAGATACCCACCGTACCTGCGAACGCAAACGAAAGTCCTATCGCCCACAAAGGAATATACGCCAAATCAAGTACACTTTTTAGGATACTGGATAATGCTTTGGTCAGAAGATGGCCAAAACCAACTCCCACAAGCCCCCCGAAAAAGCACAAAACTATCGCTTCAATCAAAAACTGGGTCAGAATTGCAGTTTTTTTAGCTCCTACTGCTTTGCGAAGCCCGATTTCCCTGGTACGCTCCGACACTGAAACAAGCATGATATTCATAATACCCACGCCGCCGACCAGCAGAGAAATACCAACGATGCCGCCTGCCACCATCGTAGTGTAAAGTGCTATCTTGTTAAAAGCCTCCAGCGCGTTTTGGAGCGACATTACTTGAAATGTGTCTGGTTCGCCGGGCTTTATATTCCGTGTCCGGCGAAGGAAGAAACTTATCTCAGCCAGGGCATCATCCGAAACCTCAGAGGATTTGCTTTCAGCAAGGGCCATTATGAACGGATAACGCTGCATCTTGAGGCTGGTCTTATAAGGAATAAATATCTCAGAATTTTCCTGGTCACCTCCGCCAAATAAGTTTTCGGGGCGAGCTTCGAGCACGCCGGCAATATAAAATGTGTTGTGACTTATAAGAATTGACTGGCCTATACAGTCGCGGTCAAGGCGAAGGTCGTTACGCAGCTTGGGGTCAATCAGGCAAACCTGTCGGACTTGCATTTCATCAATAACAGAAAGCTGTCTTCCGATTGTAACCGGACGGCTTTCGATTTTATGGCATGCAGGCTCGACACCGCGTACAGTAACACCTTCGACGGACTTATCACGGTGGCTGACGGTGTACCTTCCGACCCAGGTCTGACGGCCAAACCGCGCTACCGAGGGGCAGTGTTCGAGAAGGTTATCAAAATGTTCAGGCTTAAACCGAATACTCCACCATGAGGCATGTTGCAGAGGACCTGTTTTAGGAGTTCTTGGTTGAATAAATATGCTGTTTGTTCCTAAAGTCTCTACCTGGGTCAGCACTTTTGCTTTCAGACCGGTAAGAGCGGCAATTACGGCGGTTACCGAAGCGACACCAATTACAATGCCGATAGTTGTGAGTATCGACCTGGTCTTATTGGCCCAGATTTGACCCAGCGCAAGATACACACTCTGATAGGAGAGCCGAACAAAAGCCATAGGTGCCCGTATCAAAGCTCTCATATCTTTTCCTCCTGCCCGCTGTTTTGTGTCACGGTCTTATGTCGCGGGTTCCGGTCGTTCTGCTGGTCACTGCTAATTCGTCCGTCTTTCATATGAATTATTCGCTTAGCGTGATGCGCGACGAATTCTTCATGGGTTACTATAATAATGGTCTGGCCTTCCCGATGAAGCTGGTCAAACAGCTTCAGGATGCCCTCGCTTGTTTTGCTGTCGAGATTGCCGGTCGGTTCATCGGCAAGCAGAATACTCGGATTACAGACAAGTGCCCGGGCGATAGCCACTCGCTGTTTCTCACCTCCGGAAAGCTGGTTGGGTTTATGCTTTATCCGGTCTCCCAATCCAACTCGCTCAAGGACGTTTTTGGCACGTTTGTGCCGAGACCACCAGCCATTTTTTGAATAAATCAACGGAATCTCAACATTCTTGAGCGCGCTTAACTGTCCGAGCAGCTCAAACGACTGAAAAACAAAGCCGATTCGTTCATTGCGAACACGGGCTAATGCTGCGTCGGTCATTTTCGTTGTATCCTCACCATCCAGCTCATAGCATCCAGAAGTAGCTTTGTCCAGACAACCCAAGACATTCATCAGTGTGCTCTTGCCTGAGCCGGAAGAACCCATCACGGCAACATACTCGTTTTCGCTTAGTTTTAGGTCAATGCCGTCAAGCGCATGGATACGCTCCACACCGACTTTGTAAATCCGCTTAACATCCTGAAGGCGAATTATTAGTTTTTCATTTTTCTTCGACATTGTTTGCGTCACTGGCATCATTTGCATCAGCCCCAGCTTCGGCGCCGTCCGCCTTCCTTTTCTTCTTCTTCTTTTCTGCCTCTACTTCTCGCTCGTCGCGTATCTTCTGGTCATGCTTTAAGCCTTCGAGCTCTTTGTACGGCCCTACTATTATCTTGTCGTCTTCGGTAATCCCTGATAGTATCACCGTATGCGTCAGGTTGCTGGGTCCTATCTTGACGGGTGTTACTACTGTTTTGTCGTCGATGTAGCGATAGACCACGGGCGTAAATGTCTTCTCTTTATCGACCTCCGGATTGTTCTCCCGGATATCCAAAGGCAGGTCATCGATAGGCCGGCCTAACACAGCCTGGCTTGGTACATTAAGAATGTCTTCGTGCTTGATGGTCTCAATATCCACGTGCGCCGTCAGGCCCGAAAACAGCTTTTTCACTTCACCCTCAAGCAATATCTCGGTCCTGAAGTATTTCGTAGCGGTGCTTGGAGATATCCTGTGTGTCAACGCAATTGAATCAACCACCCCTTTAAATTCTTCGTCGGGAAAGGTCTGGACGAAAACTGTGGCCTTCTGTCCAACTCTCAATTTGCCTACGTCGGCTTCATCCACCTGCGCGACGAGCAGCATCGTAGACAGGTCCGCCACCTCTAAGATTACGGTACCCGGATTATTCATTGTTCCAAAAATCACAACCTCACCAACTTCCGCATTGATCCGTGTTACTACACCATCAATGGGCGAGGTTATAGTCGTATAGCTAAGTGCTTCCTTCGCCTGGGTAACCCCTGCACCGGCAGCTTCGAGGTTGTGTTGCATTACTACCAAATTCAGCTCCGCCGCATCAAGGGTATGCTTGGCGGAGTCGTATTGTGACTTGAGCTCGTCAAACCTTAATTTAGACTGGTCGAAAGTGGCCTGGCTAATATCCTGGGATTCGAGTAATCCTTTTTGGCGCTCCAAATCGCGCTGGGCCTGTTTCAACGAAGCATCAAGGCCGATAAGATTGGCTTGCTGACCGGCAATCCTTGCTTTTTCTACTTCGAGCTGGGCCTCCTGGGCGGCATAACCGGCCTCGGCTGAAAGCAAGCGACTCTGCAAATCTTTGTCATCGAGGCGTACCAGCACCGAAGCCGGCACCGGTGGATTCGTGTTCGTGTTACCGCCGGTTACGATATCTCCTTCTTCATAGGGCAGCTCTGTAATCCGTGCTGAAACTTTTGCGCTTATTTCCACCTTTACCAGGGGTTCGATTTCGCCGGGAGCACTGACAAACTCTATCAGCTCTCCCCGCTGGGCCTTTTCGATGCGAACTACCGTTGGTTTACTTGAGGCACCGGTTTTGACTTTATACACTATCGCGACGACGGAAACAACCACCAGCGTTATAATGACAGTGATAATAATTATGCGGGACTTTTTCACTCTTAGACCTTTCCTGAAAACAAATTACTACAGATTACAAGATTCTCAATTACCAGCTATATAAATATAACGCCTAACTCGATGATTTGTTACGCTATTTCTATAAAAAAATCCAGTTTACGCGCTGATGAGGCCTCAGACAGTCCTGTCAGGTCCATCAGGAACAATGCTCCTTTCAAATAGAATAACGAAAAAACGATTACTTTAACAGGAGCGATTATGCCTAACAAATGTTACCCTTTTGTTACGGTTTTGTACTTTTTTCGTTATTTTTTGCGATTATTTCTTATTACTACAAGGATTCTGAGAAAAGAATTCCCTCATACCGCTCGTAAAAGAAGGTTGGTTACCTATGCGCAGACGGCAGACTGTCACCTGTGAAAATCAAGATACGAACGAAAGAAGTAAGAATATTACGTATGTGTTTAGCCAGACAACTGAATCAGCAATTTCCTGACGTGGCACGGGCTTGAAGCCCGTAGAAACACGGCCAAGATGGCCGTGCCACCAAAAAATCAACAGCGGCTAAACACATACAATATTATTTAAGATGGTTTCTTAAGATATGCTATGGTGCCCACATTGCTCCCCAATTTAACGCAGGCAGCATTCTCGCAAACTACCTATCTTGACTACTATGTGGATAAAAAATAAAGCCAGATTCTTATGAAAACAGAATCTGGCTTCGGAGGAGGGTGATGAAAAGCTGATAATAGCTTTCCGGAAAATCCGTTTATCTGATTTCAATACTCCGTATAACTATTTAATCGAATAAATACCAGGAAATTCTTTAACATAAAAAGAGAAAACTGCAAAAAAATACACTTTTCTTAATTAGGAATCAAGCTTTTAATTGAAAAAAAGTGAAAATTTTTTTGTTTTTTCAAAAATAGCCGAATTTAGCCCTAAAACTTCATTACTTTACGCTTGATAAATTGATTTTGTTCTCATATTTTAACGGATAGATTGTTATTTCTTTTTCTTTCTTTTCCAGAAATACTGATATGGATACCAAAATTACGATAGCAGATTTGCTGGATGCCAAACACCATAATCGCAAGATTGCTGCGATCAGTTGCTACGACTATACCACAGCTCAACTTATTTCGCAGACTGATGTGCAGATGATATTGGTGGGTGACTCCGCTGCCCAGGTTATTCTCGGCTTCGATTCAACTCTGCCGGCAACGATGGACTTTATGGTCACCATAACCGCTGCGGTTCGGCGAGGGGCGCCGAATGTATTTCTGGTTGCCGATATGCCGTTTCTGTCCTATCAGGTCGGAAAAGCCGAGGCGGTAAAAAATGCCGGACGATTCGTTGCCGAGGCAGGGGCACAAATGGTAAAAATCGAAGCGACCGGTGCGTATCTGGATGTAATTAAGGCAGTTAGTGACGCTGGTATAGCTGTTATGGCTCATATCGGCATAAGGCCGCAGAGCATCAGTAAGGTTGGACGATTCAAGGCTGAGGCAACTACGGCGGAGATGGCTGCCGAACTGGTAAGTCTCGCCGAGCAAATGGTCGATAGTGGTGCCGCCTCACTGCTGATTGAAGGGACCGCTGCGGAGGTAGCCGAAATTGTCACAAAACGCTGCGAGGTGCCGGTGATTGGCTGTGGTTCCGGGCAGGGCTGTGATGGGCAGATATTGATTGCGCCTGATGTTTTAGGGCTGACACAAGGACCGAGCCCAAAGTTTGCAAAGAGTTACGGCAATCTGGCCAAAGAGACTATCGACGCATTCAACGCCTACGCCAAAGAAGTGCAAAACTGCCAATACCCTGACGCCGGTTATAGTTACCACATGAAATCCGGCGAACTGGACAAGCTCCAGCAATTGCTAAAAGATAAAACTTAGAGCCTCTAATGTTCTG
Organism: uncultured Pirellulales bacterium; assembly: GCA_964417935.1. Lineage (GTDB taxonomy): Bacteria > Planctomycetota > Phycisphaerae > Sedimentisphaerales > Anaerobacaceae > NIOZ-UU13. The sequence goes on along the minus strand of CAYQKF010000019.1, from coordinate 26,786 downwards.
TTTAAAACATAGACTGTCATTCTGAGGCGAAGCCGAAGAATCTCATCTCTTTGGCCATAAAGAGACTCTTCACTCCGCTGCGCTACGTTCAGAATGACAGTTTTTGTAACTTTTCAACAGAACAAAGCTTTTAGTAAGAAAAGTAGTTCGGTCAGTTTGAGGCCTAAAGTTCGAACCCTGCAATCTCTGTCCCGCAGTCAGGGCATTTCGAATCTTCTATATTATTTACAGCAATCCTGTAGCCAATGCGTTCAATTAACATTCGGCCGCAGTTGTAACAAAAGGTACTTTCGGATTTCGACCCCGGCACATTACCGAGGTAAATATAATGCAGCCCTGCGGATTGGCCTATCTCGAAAGCCCGCTCTAAGCTACTGATAGGGGTTGGTAACGAATCCAGATATTTATACTGCGGATGGAACCTGCTGATATGCCACGGGACATCAGGCCCGGCATCTGAAACAATAAACTCGGCAAGTCTTTTCAACTCATCATCAGAATCATTTTCGCCCGGCACCAGCAGTGTGGTAATCTCCAGCCAGATATTCGTCTGTTTCGCTATATAGCTAATCGTATCAAGCACCGGCTGCAATCGCCCCTTGCATAACCTTTTGTAATAATCCTCGCTGAACGCTTTCAGGTCAACATTTATCCCATCGAGCCACTCGCCGGCAAATTCAATCGCCTCAACTGTCATATAGCCGTTACTGACAAAGACATTCGTCAGGCCGCGTTCTTTGCCTAACCGGCCACAATCGTTACACAGCTCCATAAAAACCGTCGGCTCGGTATAGGTATAAGCGATACTCTTGCACCTGTTATGGACAGCAGCCTCGACAATTTGCTCCGGCGTTATCGGTTCTCCATTGATTCGTCCTCTTTCTATCGCCGCCTGGCTTATCTGCCAGTTCTGGCAAAACTCGCAGCGAAAATTACAACCCATCGTGGCAACGGAAAAACTGCGCGTACCGGGCTGAAAATGAAACAACGGCTTTTTCTCGATTGGGTCCGGATTAGCCGAGCAGACCTTATCATAAGTTAGCGAATACAGCACCCCATCTATATTCTTGCGCACGCAGCACCGACCGAGCTTACCCTCATCAATCACGCACCGCCAATTACACAGCTTACACCGAACCTTTTTATCTTCGGCTGCCTCCCACAACACGGCCTTCTTGAGATTTATTTCTTCAATCGCCATAATTAAATCTCTTCTAACTTCTTGTCATTATTGGATGTTCTATATTCCCCACTGTCATTCCCGAGTAAGCGGGAATCTACATCTATTAGTTAGTGTATCATTTCCGCCGGCAGACACAAAATATTAATTTTTTTGACAATTAGCCTGACATTACAGAAAATATCACAGTTTAGTTGTACAAATGATGCTACGATACTATAAAAAAGAGAACTTTGTGAAATCATACATTCGAATCTGCAAAATATAATTGAAGGAGATATTGACTTATGGCGATTCGTGCAAAACTGGACGATATAATCGAAGGCCTGGAATTCCAGTCGGACGAAAGTTCTTCATTTCTCGATAAGACAACCGGCAAGGTAGTCCTTATCAGCGACTATGAAATGCGCGCCGCTGAGGATGAAGACCCGATCGAAGATTTCCCAGATTGGGAGCAGGACTTGGTCAGAATCGCTAAAGAAATAGTAGATGATACAGGAAATTACATTGCCTTGCCCACAAAATTCGACATCAATGAATACAGCATTATGGAGAAGTTCTGCCTGTCCCTAAATGATTCTGAAATGAGTGACACTCTTTATAGCTTAATAAAAGGCAGCGGTGCCTTTGGGCGTTTCAAAAATGCTATACACGAATATGACATTGCTGACGACTGGTACAAGTACCGCGACAATGTACTAAAGGAAATCGCCATCGAATGGTGCCAAGAAAAGGGCATCGAGTTTGACGAGTAGTAGCATTAGAGATTTTATTCTCCTGTTGCATCACGCATTCTTTTTTTGTCATTCCTGCGAAAGCAGGAATCCATTCTCTGTGTTCCCAGTGGATAAATCGGCCTTTATTCTGTTAAACACCATAACTCTGCACCAAAATCTTTACCGGATGCCTTACGATGCAATCGCTTATGTGCTCTATTTGCATTTTACAGGCGGCGCATTCGGTTAATACGTTTTTGGTAGGTGCTGACTCTAATGCCTTTGTTAAGCTCTCCGAAATCTGCAAGGAAAGTTCGTAATTTTTCTTCTGCATACCGAACGTGCCAGCCAGACCGCAGCAGCCAGCCGCCAGGTCAACGACTTCGACGCCGCAAAGCTCCTGTAATAGCTTTATGCTCGCTGTTTCATCGCCGACAGCGTATAAATGACAGGGTGAATGATAAACAAAATTTTCTGTTATCGAATTTGCCGGTTCCTTCAACTTATTCTGCTCTAGCAGGTCAAATAAGTAATTCATCAATTCATAAGTATTTTCAGAAACAAGCTCGGCATCCAGCCCGGCAACAAAATGCCGCAGCTCTTGCTTCAAACACAGCGCAGCGCTCGGCTCGGAACAGATTATCTTGTACCCTTCGCGCACCGCCTTAGCTAAATGTTTTACATTGTATGCCAAATCCTTACGGGCGGTCTTTACGTCACCATAGATAATCGCCGGCAACGGTGCAGGTAACTGCTTCGGCAGGATAACCTCAATATCGTTTGCTCGCAGAACATCCAGAACGGCAAAGCCTAATTCGTGGTCGTTATAATTTGCATACGTATCCACAAAATATGCCACCCTGTCAACCGGCTTTTCTATCGGCTTACAGGCAGCTAAGTATTTACGTCCCGCTTTCAAGAATGAGCCGTGTCTAAAATCAGGCATAAATCTTCGCTTATCTATGCCGGCAGATTTTTCAAGCAGCCACTTAAATACCGCCAATCGCATCACAAAATTCGATACGGGCGAAAAAAAACTACCTAATTTGCTCAGGTAGCGATTATGACTTAGAACCAGCTCTGGCCGCCGCAGACCCCTGCGTTTGACATACTGAGCTCTTGCCGCTGTCATCAGTTCGGACACATCAACTCCTGATGGACATTGCAGCAGACAGGCCTTGCAATTAACGCACAAATCCAGAAATTTTCTAAACTCCGGCGATTCAAAGTCTTGTTCATCTAACTGTCCTGTCGCCCACAAATGCAGTATATTAACCTTCGCCCGTGAGCTGCCCAATTCCTCACCCATCGCCCGAAACACCGGACACATCCGCAAATCCGGCTCGCAGCTTCGGCAAAGACCACATCCGTAGCATTGCTCCAGTTCAGCGGCAAGCTCACCTTCTCCAAAAAGCAAGTCCGTTTTAACTCTTTCCGGCAAGACCTTATATTCGGCCCGCAGGTTCTTGACCATAATGTCAGCGTCACTGTTGATTTTCTTGCCCGGGTTCATCAGGCCGTTAGGGTCGAATATGTTCTTTATTTTGCACAGTAATTCATAATACTCATCACCGTATTGCTGTCGCACGAAGGCCGTTCTTACTAGGCCCTCTGCGTGTTCGCCGCTTATCGTGCCGCCCAACGACCAGGCAAGCGAAAAAACGTCATTTGCAATCGCCCGCATCTTTTCTACTTCAGCCGGGTCGCTCAAATCCATATACGGCCGCACGTGCAGCAGACCATCTCCGGCGTGGCCATAAAAAGACATCGTGATATCATAACGCTTGCTAATCTCCTCCAGTCCCGTAATATATTCTCCAAGCCGATTATAATCGACTGAAACATCTTCCATAAATTCAACCGGATGCTTTTTGCCTTTTTTTCTGTAAAGCAACGGCCCTGCGTCATCGCGCGACTTCCACAACCGCTCCTGCGCCTTCGGCTCAAAAAAAATACTCCGTCCGCTCGCTATTGCGCCAACAGCCGAATCGGTTTTTTCTATCTTCTCTTTGACCTGCTGATGTGTTTGGCCGGTATGCTCGACCAAAAGAACCGCAGCCGCACCGGCAGGTAAAACATCGCGGTATTCAGGCAGGGCCTCAAATGCCATATCGATTAAGGCCTTATCCATCAGTTCGCACGCCGAGGCGCCGTTATCAACTATAATCGGCACAGCCTGTGCCATTTTCTCAAGACAGTCAAACTCAAGCTGCAGCAGACCTTTCGCCGCCAGTAGCTCGACAGTCTTGAGCGTGATCTTTGTAAAAATAGCTAACGTCCCTTCCGAGCCTGTCAACAATCGAGCCAAATCAATCCTGCCGTTATGGCAAATCCCTGCAATATTGTAGCCGCTTCGGTTTCGCCTGGTTTTAGGTTGTTCTTTATTGATAATCGCTTCTTTGTCCGAGAGGATAGATAAACATTCTCTTGCAATCAAGGCGACCCTGTCGTCCTGTGCCTGTTCCGGGTTAAAATCATTTTTGAATTCAAGCACACTGCCGTCAGCCAGAACCGCTTCGATGCTTTCCACGTAGTTAGCGATATAACCATATTCAAGCGAATGGGCACCGGTGGAATTATTGGCAACGCACCCGCCTACTACCGCCCGGTTAGCGCTTGACGGGTCGGGTCCGATTTTCCTGCCGAACTTAGCCAGACGCTTATTCAAATCGTCCAGTACAACCCCCGGCTCACAAACTATCGTCCGCCCTTTGTCTCTGACATCAATAATCTTGTTCATATACCGGGTCATGTCAAAGACTATGCCGCTGCACAGCGACTCGCCCGCCAACCCACTGCCTGCCCCGCGAGCGACCACCGGTATAGCTTTGGCGCGGGCATATTCGACAACGACAATTACATCGCCGACATCACGCGGTGCAACGACACATTTGGGAACTATCCTGTAAATGCTCGCATCGGTACTGTATGCAGCCCTGTGCAGTATATCAGCAAAAACATCCCCCCGCACCACTTTAGCCAAATCGGATGCAATCTGCTCCGGTCCCTTGTTCATCGGTTCTTCTATGTTCTTGCGCACTTGTGTTCTTCCTGACTATTCAAAATCACGTGGCAGGAACTGGGGTTGGGAGATGATTCCGCTCATCCGCAGGACTGCAAGGTCGTCTTCGCTGACCTGTCCCTTGATGAACTGTTGAACGACAGGATGAGGATGGTTATGAATATGGTCGGCATCGCCGTCGGCAATAACTTTACCGTTATGCAGCATAATGATACGGTCCGCTATCTTATAGGCGCTTGTCATATCGTGCGTAACAACAACTGCTGTTACGCCAAGCTCTTTTTGCAGCTTCAAAATAAGCTCGTTAATTACATCCGCACGAATAGGGTCCAGCCCCGTGGTCGGCTCATCATATAAAATTATCTCCGGATTTAGCGCAATTGCCCTTGCCAATGCCACCCTCTTTCGCTGTCCCCCGGAAAGATTCGCCGGAAAAAATTGCTGAAAACCGTCAAGACCAACCATAGCTAATTTGGCCTTTACAAGCTCTTCGACCTCTCTGAAGTTAGTTATCTTACAATGCTGTCTTATCGGAAATATTATATTTTCAGTAACGCTAAAACTGTCAAACAACGCCCCTCCCTGGAAAAGAAAACCGTAATGTGTACGGATTCTGTTTAATTCATTCTCACTCAGATTGTCGATTCGGCGGTTCTTAAAATAAACCTCGCCGGAGTTCGGCCTCAATAAAACTATCAAATGTTTTATTAAGACAGTCTTGCCGCATCCACTTGGCCCGATCACAACGGTCGTCTTGCCCTTGTCAATTGTCAAAGAAATATTATCCAAAACGACATTAGTACCGAACCTTTTAGTAAGGTTCTTAACCGCAAGCACGCCGTTAGAACTTGTCTCCTTATCGAGATTATTTTCGTATTTCTTTTTCACTCGCTGTCCTCTTCTATTCGCTGCCTGCCCCCGCTTGTTGCCGGCGGGGGAACGCTATCATCAAACCAGACTTTTGAGCTGCCAAAACGTATTGTAAATCGCTTTGAAAATCACCGCCAGCGCAAAATCCAGCGCTAATATGGAAATAAAACTGGCCACAAACGCCTCCGTGCACGCCCGTCCTACGCCCTGAGCACCTTCCTTGCACGTAAAGCCCTTATAACAGCTAATAGCCGCAATTGCTACACCAAAGAACACACCCTTTATAACCCCGATAGCTACGTCCCATAGCTCCACGCCGGAGGCGCTAAAGCTCCAATACGCCCGACTGTTAATCCCCAATTGGATAACGCTTACAAAATATCCGCCGATAATACCCATCAAATCCGCATAGATAATCAGAACCGGCGTAAGCAGCAGGCATGCCAAAAGTCGTGGTACGACCAGATATCGTATCGGGTTTGTCCCCATGCTCCTGATTGCATCAATTTGTTCTGTAACATTCATCGTTCCCAATTCAGCGGTCAAAGCCCCTCCGATGCGCCCTGCTAACATAACCGCTGCGAGCACAGGTCCTAATTCTTTCACAACTGAAATATTAATCAGAACGCCTAAGTGCTCTTCAAGTCCCATACCCGCAAGCTGGTCGTATGCCTGAACCGCCAACGTCATTCCCACAAACGCACCCGTTATCATTACAACCGGGACACTGCGAACACCGATTATATTCATTTGTGTCCATATCAATGGATACGTGTGTGAGCTGGCACAACTCCGCAAAGACGCAATCATCGACTGCCAGACAAACCTTGCAAACTGTCCCATATTGCTCACGCCGCTTATCGTTTTAGCTCCCACTATCCCAATCATGGCATTTTACCCCAAAACCAAATCCCAAGACAAATTTGCTACTCTGCGAAGTACTTCGCTACGAAGCACGAGCCACCACACCTTTTTGATACTAAATAGTCAACAGCCGATAGTCAATGGTCAATTATCAAAAAAAAAAGAGCCTATACCGAATAATTCGGTATAGGCCCCGAATTGAGGCAAACTTTCTATATGGATACATACGTGCGTCATCCGGCGCTCCGTCTGGCCGCCGGACAGGCCGCATCGACGGACTTCTAACAGACGTATCAACCGTGCCCTCATATCTTGCTTCGCAATCCGCAGTCCACAGTATGCCTTACCGCAGATGCCTTTCGGCAGAAGCAATGGGGGGCACCTAAATCCCGACTTACGGTGCCGGTTCTGGCTCTGGTGCCGGCCGATACAGTCGAATATCGTCAAAGAACACCATACCTGTACCGCCGGCCTGCAGATTATTCTTATCGCCGAAACCAATGGCAATCGTATTGACATTGGCAAGGTTCACGCCCTTAGCCGCAAACTCCTGCAAGTCGATAGTCCATTCCGTCCAGGTATCTATCAACGCCGCGTCGGGATTATCGTGATAGACCGTCGCGATACCGTTGAGATTCACATACATCCGCTCAGCAGCATTAGATGTGTCACCGGAGAACCACAGTGACAGTACACCAACACCTTCTTCAGTCCAATCACGCGCCGAGACCAACGTCATGGTTGCCTCAGAGTACTTGAAATTGTTGTCGTAGCGATACGCCATCGACTGCCTACCGCCGTGAACGACCGTCGTCTCGGCGAAAGGTGGGTCGTCATGGGCTATCAGAGCACCGTTTGTCGTGGTCCCAAATCCATCTATCCACGTATTGAATATCTCGTCGGGCGGATAGTCGTTGTAGTCCTCAATGTCGTCTATCACAATGAAGTCGGCTACCGTAAAGCTCCATACGTAGCCTTTGCTGATTGTCCCATCGGTATTATACTCGTCGATACGCCAGTAGTAAGGCCCGCCGCCCCATTCAACTTCTGGTGGAGTGTAAATTGTAACACCCTGTCGGCCTCGATATATGCCGGTCGTGTCGGATGCATCGGCATCGACAACAGCGTCTTTATCAGTGCCGAAGTACACATCGTGCCCAGATACATTATCTCCCGGCGACCAGCTAAGGGGCGTCGCATCTCTGATGTACATTTTTGAGCCTTGACTTGGGTTCGGGCCCCAGGCCAGCAGTGGATCCCCTCGCATAGCCAGCAGAATCTCTTCGGCCGTCAGCGCCTTCCTGTAGAAGCGGGCGTCGTCCACCATGCCGACATAGAAGTTGCTTGGTGTGGAGTCGTCCCATTCCTGTCCTATTGACCACCGTGTTACCGTGGACAAATCGAAGCTGGCTGAATACGTGGCTGCCTGAACGCCGTCGACGTATATATATCCTGTGTTGCCGTTCCTGACGTACGTCATCATATGCCACTGGCCGTCAGCGACGAGAGGGGCAGTCGTGTAGTTTGTGTCGTCACCATCATACCTACCCGGATAACCACCGTCAATGTAGAACTCGAGAGGGTGATCGCTGGCACTATCATTAGCTGCAAACAAGTCACCCTGGCCGGTCTGCGTGCTTTTGATCCATGTACTGAGCGTGATATTGGTGCTCGTTATGTCATCGACGACACCGTCAATTAAAACATAATCGTTGCCGCTCAAATCCAGTGCACCGCTCATGATCCCGTCGACCCACTGCGGGTCACTGCCAAGTTCGCCAGTATTGTCATGGCCCGACCAATCGAGGGCCCTATCACCGTAACCTTCGTCAAACGTCCACCAGCCGATAAGATCCGGATCAGTAATCGAGATAACGGGCAATGTCTTGAAACTCCAGACATCGCCTTTGTAAGTGCTGACGCCATCGAACTCGTCGACACGCCAGTAGTAAGTCTTCTCTAACTCAAGGGTGCCGGGAGTATAGGTTGTCTCTGCCTGGGGCAGACCCACAACGTCATTGTTCACATCGTCAAAATTGTCGCCAAAATATACAGTGTGTAATTTCGCATTGAAACCTGCCGTCCAGTTGAACTCCACATTCGTGTCCACAAATTTGACGCCATCGGACGGATTGGGGTCATAGGCGGTCCTGGGGGGAATCCAGAAGCTCCAGACACGGCCTTTCCACGGACTATTTGGCTCGGTGTCATTGACCTCATCGATTCGCCAGTAGTAAGTCGTACCTGGAACAAGATCGTAAACCTGATGAAAGGCGTTGGTCTGCCGACCCTTGTACAGGGCAACCGGAGGCTCAGATGTGGCGTCGTTCACATCGTCGAAGTCGGCCCCGAAATAAACATCGTGCTCAACGGCGGCCGCCGCCGCAGTCCAGGAAAGGAACACCCAATCATCATCAATCTCGGCGCCATCAGCCGGAGTTGGATTCGTTGCCAACGGGGGCCTGGGGGGGCCATCATACGAGAGTGTTACGTCCTCAAAGGTGATGTAGGATTCTCCCTGTTCCCCTGACATTTTTATCCCGATCTTTTTGCCGGCGTCGGCGGCGGTGGCGGTATATACCAGGCTGACCTGCTCCCAGTCACCCAAGAGTGCGAGGCCATTTGCCTCAATCAGGTTGATTTTGTAATCTTCTCCGGTAAAGTAAAGCCGCCAACCGTCGGCGTAGCCCTCCCCTGGCCACGCATTTCCCACCCAGACGCTTAATGTGTACGTTCCGCCTTCAATAAATGTCTCGTCCAGAATCTGGTAGATATAGTCAAAGGTCTCGGCGTCGGACGGGTACGCCTTGAAGTTGCCGCTCCGGGCCGGCAAATCGCCATCCCAGTAATGGTAATCAATATAGGCGCCGCCGGGGCCATAATCACTTTTCCACGCCCCGGTATAACTACTATCACCAATATATATCCAATCACCCACATTATTCAGAACGTGGTCATCAAAGACCGCATCCGGGACAGTGATGTCCCACTGGTCGGCCGAAGCAGTTCCCGTCACGGCCAACACCAAAACAAAAGACATTAAAAAAAGCAATTTCTTAGACATAATAGTCCTCCTTCACCCCGTCCCGTCTTTGCCGCAGGGCATCCTGCGAACGACGGGTGGGGTCCAAAAAAAGTTAAAATAATTAGGGATTATGCTTCGGCTACATACCAAAACACCCGTTGTCCGCAATAAGTATCAAGAAACTCGTCTTGGCCAAATGGCGTTTCCTTCACAGGATATACTAATATCCTCAACTTCATTGCGAGCCCGCCTGACCACCCAAGGCGGACTCGCAATTTTAGACTTATGCAGCCTCGTATCAACCAGGCAGTCTCAATTGTCACCTAATTCTCGGTTTAAGGTGCCGGTTCCGGCTCTGGTGCCGGCCGATACAGACGAATATCGTCAAATAACACCATACCGGAACCGCCTGCCTGAAGATTATTCTTATCGCCGAAACCAATAGAAATCGTATTGACATTGGCAAGATTCACGCCCTGGGCTGCAAACTCCTGCAGGTCGATAGTCCATTCAGTCCATTCCTCTATCAGCACCGCATCGGGATTACCGTGATAGACCGTCGCGATACCATTGAGATTCACATACATCCGCTCAGCAGCATTAGATGTGTCACCATAGAACCACAGCGACAGTACACCAACACCTTCTTCTGTCCAATCACGCGCCGAGACCAACGTCATGGTTGCCTCAGAGTATTTGAAATTGTTGTCGTAATAAAGCGGCATCGACTGAGAGCCGCCGTGAATGTTATCTGTCTCGGCAAAAGGAGGATCGGCATGTCCCGCCATAGAGCCATTCGTCGGGACTTCCCATCCGTCTATCCACGTACTGAATATCTCGTCGGGTGAATAGTCGTTGTAGTCCTCAAAATCGTCTATCCAAATGAAGTCGGCTGTCGTAAAGCTGCAGAGGCCGCCTACCCAAGGACTGTCGGGGTTGACGTTATTGACTTCATCGACACGCCAGTAGTAAGTAGTATCCCACAGGAGTTTCCCGGGGTCATAGCTCTCAGAACCAAGTGCCCTGGTGCCTTTGTACTCAGGCGAACCTGTATCGGCGTTTTTCACGGCCTCTTCATCAGCGCCGAAATAGACCTGGTGCGAAGCGGCTGCCTCTCCGGCACTCCATTTAAGAATCGGTGTCTGCTTAACATCCACCGCACCGTTACGCGGGTTCGGGCTGCTGGCCCTAAGTGGTGGCTGCAGCGGACCGGCGGGAATGATCTGCTCGGCCATTGTCGGCGTCGACCAGTACAACTCCTGCACGGCGTCGATGTCGACGCCGCCGAGTTCGCCGCTGTCAAAGAACTCTAACCGCAGCGAATGGATGCCCTTTTCGAGGTATAACGGCAGACTGGCGTACTTGGTGGTGACCCAGGCCACCCACATGTCAATGACCAGTTCGCCGTCGATCCACAGCCGGGTGCCGTCCTGGCTGTTGACACTGAAGGTATATGTATCGTCGAAGAGGATCTCGAGGTCCGCCGTCCAGCGGGCCGACCACCCATCGTCGTTGATCGGTGCACCGGGGCTCTGGTCACCCCAATCGAAGTTGACGTTCGGGTCGATGCGCGTCAGGGCCGGCGTTCCGCTCAAGTTTACGTTGTTGAAGTACTCGCCCTTGATGCCGCCCCCGCCACCGGCGGTCGTGAAGCTCCAGACATCACCTTTGTGCGTGTCTCTGGCATCAAACTCATCGACCCGCCAGAAGTAAGTCTTGTCTAATTCGAGTGTGCCTGGGTCATAGGTTGTAAATACCAGAGGGGCACCCCCGGTGGCATTGTTGACATCGTCAAAATTGTCGCCGAAGTACACGGTGTGTAATCTCGCACCCCAACCTTGGTTCCAGCTAAGGTCAGCATTCGGGTCTACAAATTTGGCGCCATTAGGCGGATAAGGCTTCCAGGCAATCTTGGGGGGAACCGTAAAGCTCCAGACATCGCCTGGCCAGGGACTGTCTGGATTGGCGTCATTGACCTCGTCGATTCGCCAGTAGTAGGTTTTGCCTACGATAAGACCATCCGGATAAGGAAATCCTAGAAAGCCGACAATAAGAAACGTTCCGGGTTGATTACCTTGGAACACACCTTCGGCTCCGGCATTCACCTCGTCGAAATTCTCGCCGAAGTACACATCGTGTGAGACTGCAAAAGCTCCCGCCCTCCAGCCAAGGTTCGCCATGTATCTGTATGTACAGCACCATTACCCGGGTCGGGTTCATAGGCCTTCAGAGTGAGCTCCAGTAATTCCACTTCCGCAATCTGCATGCTGTTGGCACTTCCCGGATCGCGAACGACCGGGAACATTACCTGGTAGTGCTTGTATGACACCGTGTTGGCAAACTGTATCGGCGTTTCGTTCTTTGTGCGGCGTGGCCACGCCGTACCGCCGGCGAAGTCCACAATGGGACCTTCGGCGATCAACGTGTACGGCCCGTCGATGCTAACGTTGGAGCCGGACAACTCGTACTCGACGGGGTCGCGCGCGTCATTGTCGTTGGCCGTGGTGAATGTCAGCCCGGTAACCACGGTCGCGCCGACCACCGGCGTTACGCGGATACCCGTAGGCTCTACCTCTCCTTTGAAGTGCAGATACTTCGTCAGTATCTGGTCGTCAATGGCAAAAGGTGGTAGTTCGTTAGGTGGCCAACCGTTGTCGTTGCCACCAGTAGTTAAGCCGTCGTCCGGGACGCCCACCACAGTGTCCAGCGGGCCCGTGACGTCGCGCCCCGCCTGCGCCGCGCCGCTAAAAACCAATGTGGACGCGATCACAATGAGAATTGATGCATTTCTCCACATAACATTCCTCCTTCAAAAAAGTTAAAAAATGATCATGCTTTGGCCACACACCAAAATCCCGACCTCTCGGGATTGTTTTCAACAAAAAACTTCATACAAAATAACCAACAATAATTTTAGACACTCACTACATTCTATATCCTTCCGGGATAAATTTATAACGAATTGGCATTACCTCCTTCCTTCAAAAGCCCAACAATCTACATAATGTTCGTTCGTCAGAAGACCAGAATCCACAGATATAAGTTCATATAAGCTAAAGTCTAATCAACTTTATTTATACTAAATTAGTCGCCTTCCCGTCAAGAAAAATCTGATGTTTTTGAAGGAAATATTGCCTTCCTTTTCGGATAAAAACCTATCCGAATAACTATTCGCTCTCGCCTGTCATTCCTTCGCTTTGCTCAAGGACAGGTCTGAACGGAGCGCAGCGAAGTGAAGAATCTCCTCTTCGTTGGCCAGATTCTTCGGCTTCGCCTCAGAATGACAAAGGATGAAGGATTATTCGGATAGTCTCTAAGTCAGCGAGGCTCTGTCAGGATGCTTCGATGATGTCCCTGGAGCAGCCGAGAGTGCCTTAGATAGAGCTTTAATTCCGAGCCACCGCTGCAAAATGCGTATCAGCAAAATCCATAAACTGCTGCCAGTCGTATTGGGTGAGGTTATGGCCGCCGGAACGGATGTGGTAACCGATAGTACCTTTCTGAACAGGCTTGTCAAGGCCTGGCATCTGTCTAACGCCCAGTCCATCGACACCCAGCAAAAGATAAACGGGAGCTGCATTTTTGCACGCTAAGAACTCACCTCGCGGGTCGGCCCACAAGTCCCCATCAGCACTGGTTACATAAACCGGACGCGGCGCAATCAGGGCTATAAGCATATGCTGGTCAACAGGCAGGTCGTCTTCTTTACCGTTGTATTTCTTGAAATTCTCGCAGAACCAGTGCGGAAAGCTCTTATTGATGCGCTCGACGGTTTCTCCGAATCGCCGGCGACTCAGCGCCGCCCCGCCGCAGCCGGAGTTGTTGGAAATCACGAAGGCAAAACGCTCATCCCTCGCCCCTGCCCAAAGTGCCGTTTTGCCCAAACGTGAGTGACCCAGGACAGCCGCACGCTTGTTATCAATGTCATCATCGGTCTCAAAGTAGTCCATAGCGCGGCTCAAGCCCCACGCCCAGGCGCCAATGGCGCCCCAGGCATCGGGTGCGCGTTCGCCGTCGATTAGTTTATCAAACGCAGGGTGTACACCGTTTTTAAAACCGTCGTGAAAGTCTGGGTCGATGTCACCATAGTAAATCGTCGCCAGACTGTAACCGCGTTTGAGGATCTTCTCGACCGGAAATCTCGCACGGCTTCGGCCACGCGATTCTTCATTAGCGCGGTTTTTCACTACCCCTTTGCTCCCCAAGCGCATCCAGCTTTCCGACAGTTTGATAGCCGGGTCGGGACCGATAGTATGGTTGCCACCAAAGTTCAGGATAACAAAGGTGGGAACAGGCGTTTTGACCGCATTGGGCAGGTAGATAAGGATGTCCATCCGCGGTCCATCTTCTTTGCCGGTAAAGTTCACCGTTACCTGCTTGCGAGTGGCCAAACCGGCCAGTGCCTTTCGCTCCAGGTCAAAGACCTTGAAGGACATATTCTTCGGCTTAGCTATTGGCGCGCGACCATAGACATATTTTCGGAAAAGCTCGAGTATTTCCGGCCGACCTTTGGTCCGCCATGTTCCGGCGTTGGTCACTTTCGTTCCATTGGAGAGTACCAATGGATTTGGCAAAGTGTATTTCGGGACTCTTTGCTCGGAATAGTTGGTCTCAGGGCGTCGTTTCATAAGTGCCTCGACTAATTTAGGTGATGCCTTCCAGCCGCTATCTGCGGTGTTACTGAAACCAAAGACCTCAACAGGAAAAGAAATGGTACTGAAAACGGTGAGCAACGTTATGAGTAATTTATTGTTAAGCATAAAAAAACCTCCAAATCCTGACTGATTGACTCATTATAATCAATTGTGTCCCAGCACACCACCAAAGAAAAGGCGGGCGGTGCCCACCCTACTATTAAATTATAATCAATTGTGTCCCAGGCGGTCAATAGTCAAACCAGGGTTTTCAGAAATAAGAAAGAAAAAATCTCCCGATAAAACCGTGGGGTAAAAAAAGAACCTTGGTTGAAATCCAAAGATAAATATTTTTTAAGATTGCTTTGTCACTTCGTTCCTCGCAATGACTTTTTCTAATAGATTCCTCGACTGCGCTGCGCTCGGAATGACGGGCAGTATCGTTACCTGTCACAAACAAAGAGTTTGCAGTCTAAAAAAAATGGACCTTGCCTGTCCCGGCTTGGCCGAGCCACGACGGGCGGGCCCCGTTAGAAACCATTATTTCCGGAGAGGTGGCAGATATTCGGTCGAGCTTTCTAACGGGGCGGGCCGAAACCTAATCACACTCAGGAGCAGTACAATTTAGCCACTCGGCTGCCATAATTGCGAAATCTCTGAAGTCAACTTTGCAATCCTTATTAAGGTCGGAGAAGAGGTATGGATGCTCGGAATCTCCGCAGTATGGTAATGGGTTAACCGTCAGGTCATAAAGTATCGGCGAGGTCTGCTCGTCCGCACTTTGAAAAGTAACTTTCATTTCCAAATATCTTCCGTTCGGAGTATTGTAGAGGGCCGAATCGTTTTTGACATCTTCCCATACAGACCATTTTTGCCGGTCATTGGAGCTCCTCGCTTTAACAGCTAAAGAGGTTCCTGTCGGCTCATAACTGTTCCAGGATATCAGGCCCCATTGTGAATCAAAAACCTTAGTATTGTGAACAACCGTCCATGAGCCGGTTTTTGTCGTGAATGTTCTCGATATTAGTCCCGTCATATCGCTATAGCCGTAGTGCTGGGTACCGATGATATTCTTTGAAAGGTCAATTAGATTAGTTTGAGGGTCTATCCTGTTAATATACCCGTCGCCGTTATCCACCACCCAAACCTTGCCGTCAGCATCAACCACCACGCCCGTAGGGGTATTTCCGACAGGAATGGTTTGCAACTTGACACCATCATTGCTCCAACGAGTTACGGTGTCTGGTTGGGAATCTGCAGTCCAGACATCACCGTCATCTGTACAGGCAACCCCTCTTGACTCATATTCCCCGGTCTTAGTCCAGTCGAGCGTGCCGGTATGTATGTCAATCCTGGACAGTTTAGAATCTGACCATCCGGAAACAAAAAGATGCCCGAACCTGTCTAATCCCAAGCCATAAGAAAAATGTCCTACATTAACAACAGAAATTGAATCGCCCATTGGGTCCAAACGCAAAACGTAGCCTTTGTTGTGGCCGGAAGACCAAAGAATACCATTCTCATCCACCACGGCCCCATAGGGTGTATGATTGAACGATGAAACATCAATCATCTTTAATATTTGTCCATCCGAACCACGTATATAATAATACTTCATACTGCCGAAACAGCCGGCCCAAATATTGCTGGATTTGTCCACAGCAATTCCTCGCGGCCCAACCTCCCAGGAATCGCTCGTATAGGCTCCCTGATACTGACCCGGTATGTAGGTCCCTTCAGTTTCCGGAATGAGCACTACTTCATAAATCACGCATTCATCACTCGCCCAGGGCAGGATTTCATCATCACTAATTTTTCCATCTCCATCAAGGTCGCGGGATGTTTCAATAATGCCATTCCAGTTGCGATCCATATATTGTCCGTTTTCCAGCAGTCCTATTTTAACCATAGTGCCGGTGTCGCGATTTCCAACCCAGCAATTGCCGAACAGATCGACCGTTGTTCTGGAGGGATTGCCATTTGAGCCCGGCCCTGTGCGATATCGGCCCAATTCCCTGCCGGTTCTCGTATCCAGTTTGGAAACTGTCCCTTCATTGGAGTTGGGTACCCAAATGAACGGCAAAGTAGTAGATTCGGTTGAAAGCTGGAGCTGGTCGGGAACCGTTTCATACTCGAGGCTAATAAGTGTCCCTTTATCAAAATCCTCATTTATAGTATATATCCAGCCCTGGGGAGATGAAGGGACGGAGACTGCGAATGTCGTTACCGCCTTGACCGTGTCATCTTTATCTGGGTTGCTTGAAGAGGCCGCTGTTATCAATTCCTCCAGCACACTGCCATCAGGTATGTTAAGTTCGGGTGTTATTTCCAGTATCAGTTCCAAAGAGCCGCCGGAAGGCAGAACAGGGCTGCTCCACCCGGCACCTGTTACTGCATCGGTGATATCGGCCTGGCTCAAAGTATCAAAGTAACTTACGTTCCAATTTTCATTCCGGCCGGAGCATGTGATTATAAAACGGTCAGACGCAAACCTTTCATTCTCCAGCTTTATATCATAAATGGCGACCATCCCCTCACCAATCGTCTGGCTTTTCGTCTGCAAGGGTAAATCATTGTAAATATCATCGCCGACATACAGAAGCTCATCGTCCGTGCGAATCTGCAAGTCCGGCTGAACGTATTGGCTCGAATCAATAACGGTTAGGTTGTCGAACACAGCTCTGCACTGTACACCGTCACTGCGAGATGTAACAGCCAAACCGATATAGACGGTCTTCGGCATGTCGATGATCGCAGGATTACGACCTTGCGGGTCGGGATAGACAAACTCATCGTTGGGCTGGGCAACCCAATTAATGCCATCCGCCGAATAGTAGCCCGTGAACGTGCTGCCCTGACGCACAATCCTTATCCAGTAGGGTAAAGTAATTTTGCCCGGTCTTGTACTTGATGAATTCGTGGATTGACCGGTAAATTGGCGGTGCAGAAAAGTTGTACCACCAGACGGCGTCAGCGCCATAAAAGCATGTTTGGAATTGGGCTCAAGTGTCTGGCGAATCATCAAACCGGCCTTGGCCCAGTAATGTGTGTTTTCTATGCTCACAACGCGCGCCGTTATTACACTGTCACCCAACGCGGTCGTACATACATAGCAAAAAGCATCCGTGTTGTACAAGATATCCGAACCGTCTCCGAAAACGATCCATTCATTGTTTTTTTCAGAAGCAATCCCGGCTATACTCTGGTCACCAATATCCTGCAGGGACCACCCCGTGGGTAGCTGAGCTAAGGCATTGCCGGCAAAAGTCAGCACCAAAACAAAGAAAACTAAGCAAGTTAGCTGTCTATACATAAATAGTTTCATCAGAGAAACCTCATTTATTTTCAGCTTTGCCGCCATTATTTGCGTGGCTTTATGAAACAACTCCTCGGATAAATAAAGATGTTTTTGCACAGCAGAGCGAGAATGCACATCTGTTGGCAAGCTTAATTATACTGGTTTATAGCCCTATTAGTCAAACCTCTTTCTCGAAAACAATACGAGTGTATCGTGATGTTTTGGTTAAATAGCCTATTGCTTTGTCAAGGCTCAAATGCGGATACGCACGTGCGTCATCCGGCGCCGCATCGACGGACTTCTTACAGGCGTGATGGTTTGTCATTCCTGCACCTGCTTTCGTCCCGCAGCGGACGGATAAACTTGTCCCCGCGAAAGCGGGGAGCGGGAATCCAGACTTATTGATGGTACCGGATTCCGCATCAAAGCCTGCCCTGAGCAAAGCCGAATGGGTGCGGAATGACAGCCCTCAAAACACGCTTGACAAAGCACTATTCGGCCTCACCGTGGGGGTTTCATAGATAATCCTGAGTGGATTCCTGGTATGCTTATGCCCTGTCGCGGGAGAATACCTCGCATTTAATAATCGTAAAAGGCAGTGCCCCCGCTGTCGGTTCCGGTCCAGTTAATCTTAAACTCGCCTGTTTCTTTCTTGTATAACCATCCGCTGGAGGTGCCGTCAACTGCTGCAGAAAAGGCGGTCGCTTCGAGTACATAGGTGATATTTGATAACTTGTTGTAGGGATTTTCGGGCAGTTTCTTAACATACGGGCCATATAGGTAGGGGTCGGAAGGGACGGTGGACGTAGAAGCTGCGCCCGTTTCGGTAGTAGTCATAGTGAATTGTAATTGCAGAAGTGCCTCCGGAATACCGGAACCACTCAGATATCCCGGCGGAACTCCCTTATGCTGCAACTTATAAAGTTCGATCTGGTTTCGCATTACCCTGAGATTATCTTTGGCCGCCGACTCCCGGGCTTTTGCTATATGACCCTGAAATGTGGGCATAACCAGTGCAGCAAGGATGCCCAGAATGGTCACGACTAATATAACTTCAACGAGTGTAAAAGCTTTTTCTTTCATCTCTTCAGTCCCAAAAATATAAAATTTTGGAAACACATCTCCTATATCGGCCATTCGGAAGTGGTACTTTGTCGGATGATTACGTTTTTAGATAACACGTTGATTGAAGATTTCGTTTTCTTTCAAAAAAGTGCCCGAAAAAATCTATTTAGACCGATAATATTTCTGCCTGGCGCCCTGTACAGTGAGGGCAAAATCATTTTTTGATTTTTTAGTCAAACTGACCGATTCTCCATTTCATTCCCGCGCAAAGCCGGCCCTGAGCGCAGCCGAATGGGCGGGAATCCACATTAATGCTACTGTGACGAGGAGAAAAAGTTGCTCTTTCCGTTCTAAGTTGCGTTAAAAACGGGATTCAGAGAAAGTCTGTGGGCTTCAGTAATGATAAAAGGGCTGCAAGCGCAATGCTCACAGCCCTTTAATAATATTGTTTGTTTTTTAGGACTTTGCAACGCCGAACTAACGGGTTATGACTGGAAAAATCTATTCTATTTCTTCCGTGGTACGATGCCTACCCCTTCGGGCTCTAATATATCGTCCCCGTTCGTAGTATTTCTTCCGTGGTACGATGCGCACCTCGTCGGTTCCTTGTATTACCTTTCCATCAGTTGTTTCGCCTGTTAGCGTAGCTTCTGTGCTGTTCTCATCCAGATTCAACTCCTGCGTTTTGAAGAAAAGCAGCATATCTTTATCACCATCGTCATCCACATCTTTCATCATTTTCCACCGCAATGGTGAGGCTCCTGCGAATAGTACGGTGTCAGGGTCAACTTTGCTGGCATCAAAATCATTTGTCGTTAACACTGCCACTGGTACGACTCCCCAGGATTTGAGATTTATGCTGTTGGGATTACCGCCGGGCTTAATATCAATCTCCACCTTAGGGTCGTCAGGAGTTTTCAGATAAATGGGTCTCTGGCTAAGAAACCATAGGTTAATAGCGCTTCCATCTGCATAGTAACCCGTCAATGTTCCGCCGGAAAAGGAGACCTGACCCGGGATACTAAAGTTACCGTCGCCCCCAAAGTCAGTGCCATAGACCGTTACATCTGCATATGGCTTATCTATGCTAAGGATGACATAGGTACCAACGCTGCCGGAATAGATGTTCAAAACGCTGCCAGGACCTGCATATACGTATTGTGAAACGGAGGCATAAAGATTCACTGTCGTATCAGCCTCTATTTCCAGACAACCTACCAGGTCTTCCGTAACATCGTGTTCACCGCCACCATCGTAAATGACGGCCCAGCCACTCGGTGCGGCGCATAGCAAAATCGCCAGAATACACAATAAAGTTTTTGAGAATCTTAATTTAACATGATTTTTCATTATTCTTTTCATTGCTCCACCCCCCAAAAATAGAGGTTTTTCATTCCCCCATTACGGAGAAATTATTGAGCTCCATCCACACGCCGATGATCAGTTTTGCTAATACTGACCTCCGTGCCTGCGAAGTAATTCGACGACATTCTCGCAAACTCCGTCCTTATGGACCCGAATAGCCGCCCAATAAAGAGGGGTACGGGACAATAAATCTCTTGCATTCACATCTGCTCCCTGGGCAAGCAAGAGCTCAGCGACGTCCTTGTGGTCCTGCTGAGCCGCATAATGGAGGGGAGTACGACTTGGACTTTTATCTCTTGCATTAACATCTGCTCCCTGGGCGAGAAGAACCTCGACCACATCCAGGTAACCGTCTCTGGCTGCAAAGTGCAGAGGAGTTCGGCGCATTCGATTTTCTGCATCCACATCCGCTCCCCCGGCAAGCAGAACCACGACTACATCCTTGTGGCCACCTAAGACCGCTGCATGCAGAGGGGTTTCGCCCATCATATCTTTTGCATTTACATTGGCTCCCTTGGCAGTAAGAAGCTCAGCAATCTCTGTATGGCCTTGCTGGGCCGCGTAGTGCAGGGGAGTAAAGCCGTGTGTGTCTTTGACATTTACATCCACACCGTTGTCAATTAGAAGCAAAACCATGTTCCTCTGTTCCTCCCGGAGCGCCTCGAATAGAAGGGTCCGGCCACCTTCTTCGGCATCCACCAGTGTAGGCTCCTCTGCCAACAAGGCTTCGGCCTGTTCAAGATTTCCCGACCTCACTGCTTGGTTAAAATCCGCGACAGGATTTCCACATCCTGTGAGTATTAAACTTGCAAATAAAACCGTCACAGCGATAATCGTTTTTTTGCCCTTAGTCATGATAAGCCCCCTTAAGAAAATTTGGTATTGATTAGCAAGTCGCACAGCGCGGCTCGCTTTCTAACAATTACTTGCATTGTCATCTGAATGCTATTAGCACTATTGCAATGGTTCCTATCACTAAAATAATCAACCCGATTATTAGCTCGGTACGACTCATGGCTGCCCCTGATTAAAATATAAGAAATGAATCGAGGGGCACAAAACTATCAGAATAATAAATTATAGAAATTGGTGTTAGAATTCCCCTATAATGCCGTTTGTTTAGCACAATGGTCTTGACCTCACTTCCGAAAAGTCCTATAATACAAAGTGCGTTAGAGCGCCCCTGCTTTCCTTCACGTCCTCCAGTTTTTCCTCGTAGAATGTGTATGAAAATCTCATTTTGTCATTCTGAACGTAGCGCAGCGAAGTGAAGAATCACCTCTTCGTTAACAAGATTATTCGGCTTCGCCTCAGAATGACAAAGAATGAAGGGTTATTCGGATAGGCTCTCTGATACTACAACGCCACTTAATGGCAAAAACCTGACCATTTTAGACGCATTGCGATTCTCCTGTAAGAAAAAGAAGGTCTATCCTAAGGTTGGGGCAGACCTGTATTGTTCAAAATTTTTTACTTTATGCTACTATTGTCAAAAACTTTTTCCATGTAGCTTAATTGAGAGGAAAGTTTCTCAGCCCTTTAAGACGGCTAAAGGGACCATTCGGGCGACGGCTTTGGCCCAGCCGCATTCGACGACAATTCGGACAACCTCATCGATATCTTTGTAGGCGTCCGGTGCTTCCTCTTTTATTTTGCTTTTATTGCCGGCAATGAGTTTTATGCCTTTCATACTGCGCTTGAACTGCTCATCGCTAATCAAAGCCGGGGCAATAATTTTGCCTCTACGAGTCTTTCCGCGAGCGGCGGTACGACTCATCACTCTGCCTGCACCGTGGTTGACCGAACTCAAAGACTCCTCGGAATCACCCGTTCCGACAAGCAAAAAACTTGCGGTGCCCATTGAGCCGGGGGTTATTATAGGTTGGCCGGTTTGTGCGAAAATGCTTGCGGCCATCTGCTTCGGGCCGAAAGCCCGGGTGGCACCTTTGCGGTGGACCCAAAGCCGGGCGCCGCTATGTGTTTCGAGCTTTGCCATATTGTGAGCTACATCATAGACGAGTGACAGTGGTGTTGGGCCGAACATCCTATTAAAGCAGCGCCTTACAAGCAGAGCCATAATATGACGATTGGTAAATGCAAAGTTGGCGGCGGCGGCCATTGCAGCGATATAGTTTTTGCCGGCGCTGCTCTCGGTCGGCAGATATGAGAGCATTTTTCTGCGGTCGGCGTTCTCCGGTCTCCGGGCGGCAATATTCATATATTCATCGGCGATTTCATAACCGAACCGACGCGAGCCGGAGTGTATCATTACAACGAGCTGGTTTTTGAAAAGGCCGAAGCTCTTCGCCAAATCAGGTTCAAAAACTTCCTGGACGTATTGGATTTCAATAAAGTGATTTCCGCCTCCGAGTGTGCCGAGTTGATTGCTCCCTTTTTGTATTGCGTTTTTTGGCACCGCGGCCGGGTCGGCGGGTAGGTGTCCGTTCTCCTCAATTCTTTCGAGGTCATCTGCGAACTGGTCCGGGTCAAAGGCTTCCCACGCCCGGTGACTGCTTCTTTGCACAAGGGCCGGTACGGCGGCAACACCTTTATTGATAACGGCTTCGATTCCGCTTTTGTCTAACTGCAAATTTTCTCTGCCCTCGCCGAGCGGAATGTCACGGGCTATATCGACGGCGATTTTGTCGGTATCAATGTCGCCTTTTGAAAAGGGTGTGCGCAGCAGCCGCATTCCACAATTTATGTCATACCCGACAGCGGGAGGCATAATTGCGCGGTCCAGTCCCAACACTGCCCCGATAGGTATGCCGAAGCCAACGTGGATATCAGCGGTGGCCAGAACCTTTTTAGCCGGCGGAAGTGAAGCTGCATCACAAAGCTGACGGACAGCATCAGGTTCGAGCTTGACGGCTTCCGAGGCAAAAATGGTTGCGTCAGTAACCATCTGCCCGCGGCGTTCCATACGCAATCGCAGAGGATCGATACGAACAAGTTTTGAAGACGACTCGGTCATTCTCGCGCCTTGGCTGCAAACAGTATCTCTGGCGTAAGCATCGCTGTTGCACTGAAATCCATAACTTTGATAAAGTGGCGTCTGATTTTTTTGTCCGATAAATAAATTCTTAATTGACAGTTTATTCGTCTTTTACATACGGACTTTTTACGATAATACGCCAATTTTACCAGCTTTTACAGAAAAAGCTAATAAGGAAAAAGGCAAACGGCCAAAAGCCATATTTTTCGGCTTTTACTCCGGGAGCAAATTCACTTGACAAAGGCTGGTTTAAAAGTTAAACTGAATGGTGTTGGATGTAGGTATAAGCTGGGGATTGTCTAATCCAAAACCGGCAATTGTTTAGGGTGTTTGCAAAATGAAGATAAAATGGGTGATTTTCGCTGTTCTGGCGGCATTTTTAGCTTTAGTGTTGAATTCGGGTTCGGCTGCCGTCAATACCAGAGAGGTTGACATTGTACGCAAAAAGGTGGTGCTCAATAACCAGGATTTGAAAATTATCGACGATTTTCTTGCTGAGGCGATACAAGAATTGGTCAGAACGAGGGATTTTACGTCCATAGCAAAGATTCGTACAGTCATACTCAGCAGGCAGAGTACCCAGGGCCAATACGCTCAACAGTTTTCTGAGTCAGCCCTCAGACATATCACCGCAGGTTTTCAACAGGCCCAAGAATTAAGTCGCCCGGAGCGTACAACCGCAGTAATGATTAATCTTCTGATTCTGATGGATGGTCTGCATGACCTCGGATTGGCAGACCAGGCTATCGCGATGCTAAAAAATGAGAATATGGTTATTCGTTACTGGGCTGTCCATTGTCTTACCAACCCCAGCATTATAACACAGTTAAATTCCGCGACAACATCAAATTCGAACCAGGCATCGGTTATTGCTGGACAGCTTAAAGAGCTGGTTGAGAGCAGCACCCCTGAGATAGTAGCTTTGATAGCTCAATTTGCGGCGAACGTGAAGATTCCACAGGGTGAGGAATTATTGTCACAAATAGCTGATATGCGGATTAAAAGATACGCCGACTGGACAGTGAAGTATGAACTTTATGATAGTGCCATCTTGAAATATCTCAGCAGCAAAATACCCTTACCTTCGGAGTCTCTTGGCGGACCGCTGCCGACAACAACCAGTACCAAGCCCGATATCGCCCGGCGTTTCGCGCAGTTGTATTCTTATGCGATACAAAGATACGCTAAAGGCGGTGGTCTTTTGAACGATACCCAGAAAAGCCATTTGGCTTCGGTATTGGTCGAGACCGAAGACAAGTGTATCGGCATGCTTCTGGGCAGACCGCAACTTACTATAAGAAAGGCCCTTGAGCGACAAAATGTACAGGCCATTTTAGCCGAGCACGACAGATTACTTGGCAGCGCAACAACACCCGGCCAATTACCTACGGCCCTGAAATTCGACTACAGCACAACCCCCACCGGCCCTAAACGCCCCACACCACTGGCTTTGCCCGACCCACCCACAAAAAAATGATTATTGATTATTGACAATTGATTATTGGTAATTGATTATTGGTAATTGATACTTGAGTTTGCTCGACGCGATACAGTACCTAAGGGGTAAATGGTTCCTGTTGCGGAAACAGTATTTGTCATTCCCGCCCCGCATCGCGTGCGGGATAAACTCCAGAGGGAATCCAGCTTTTTCACTCTGGACCCATGCTCCCCGCTTTCACGGGGACAAGTTTACACCTGTGAAAGCAGGTGCAGGGGTGACATCGTCGGTTTTCGTTTTCCGCAACAGATACTAAATAGCATAAAGAAAAAGGGATTTTGCATTGAAGTTTGTAAGCCTTGTATTTACCACAGCCACACACCAATTGCAGGGACACTACGGTATTGGCATGTCAGTAAGGCCGGCACTTCTTGTAACGATAATTTGTGCGGGATTGATTATTGCAGGATGTGACGGCTCAGGGCCGGTTGAAGAGCCAAACGAAATGGTCCTGCATCACGTCCTTTCTACCAAAATAAAAAGCCTCGACCCCGGCAATATGCGAGACGTTTATTCGGTCATAGTCGCCAGCCAGATGTTCGAGCCACTGTATCAATATCACTTCCTTAAGCGCCCGTACGAGCTTGTGCCTCTATTAGCTGAAGATATGCCGCAAATCAGTCCGCCAATTCACGACGGCGGACTCACCTATACCATAAAAATCAAAAAAGGCGTTTACTTCCAGGACGACCGGTGTTTTGGTTCCCGTCCTGCGGGGTCTGTGCCAGACGGTAAAGGACGCGAGTTGAAGGCTGAAGATTTTGTTTTCTCGCTCAAAAGAATTGCTAATATCAAGTATCTGAGTCAAAACTGGTCTATCTTCGATAACAAAATTGTCGGACTCGATGAGTTTCGTGAATATACAAAAACCTGCAGAAGCGAGGCGGACGTCGATTATTCGCGGCAAGTTCAAGGATTAACAACTCCCGATGACTACACACTGGTTATCAAACTCAAAAAACCCTGGCCCCAATTGTGCATGGCCCTGGCGGATATAGCAACAGCGCCTGTAGCCAAAGAGGCGGTCGATTATTACGGCAGGGACATTATAAGTCATCCCGTAGGTACCGGGCCGTTCCGGCTGAATGTATGGCGCCGCGGCAGCTACATCGAGCTTGTCCGAAACCCGGCTTTCAGGGGCGAACTTTATCCGAGCCGGGGTGAACCAAGCGATGCCGAGGCCGGCTATCTGGATGATGCAGGAAAGCAAATACCTTTCGCCGACAGAGTCGTCTGGACCGTAATCGAAGAGCGCCAGCCGGCCTGGCTTTTATTTTTGCAGGGCAAAGTCGATGCCACCGTAATCCCCAAAGACAACTTCGACGAGGTTATGGGCGGGACGGGTGAATTGACGCCGGCAATGAAGCAACGCAACATACACCTGAAAACCTTTAAGGACCCGTCAACCTACTGGCTTGGTTTTAATATGGCAGAGCCTGTCTTTGGTAAAAACAAACCGCTTCGCAGTGCAATAAGCTATGCCATAGACCGCGAGAAGTTTATAGAGCTGTTTTTCAACAATCGACATCTGGTTGCCCACGGCCTTATACCACCGGTAATGCCCTCTTACAATCCCGAGATAAAAGAAAAGGGATACGCCCAGTATGACCCGGAAAAGGCACAGGAGCTATTGAAAGAGGCAGAGAAAATTCACGGCGGAAAACTGCCCAGGCTCAAAATAACTCTACCGGGCACAAATACGTGGTACCGTCAATACGGCCAACTCCTCAAACGTAACTTAAACGCCATCGGTCTTGAAGTGGAAACGGAATATATGGACAGGCCTACTTATTTGGAAAAGGTCAATACCAAAAGTGTTCAGATGTTCACCTCCGGCAGCAGCGCAAGCACACCCGATGCACAGGACTTTCTGGCAATGTTTTACAGTAGATACTATGCCCCGGGACCAAATAAATTCAACTATTCCAATCCGGAGTTTGACGAATTATATGAAAAAGCGCAAGCAATGCTCGACAGCCCCGAAAAACGTCGGCTATATAGAAAAATGGAGCTTATAGTTCTGGAAGATTGCCCAGCGGCATTCTTAAATCATCGCGTTGCGTATGTGCTGCATCATGACTGGTATAAGAACTATAAGCCACATGCCTTCGCATACGGGCTGAGCAAGTATCGCAGAATCGATACGGCCAAACGCGCAGCGTACAAGAAACTTTTGAAGACAATTAAATGACATCGTACATAATTTTACTGTCCAACATTATTAAAGAATTCTAAGTCGTTTATACGATTAACT
>CAYQKF010000018.1:0-56606 GCA_964417935.1 uncultured Pirellulales bacterium | reverse complement strand
CAGTGTTGAGGGGACACCATGCATTCCCCTGACATTTGTTCC
Organism: uncultured Pirellulales bacterium; assembly: GCA_964417935.1. Taxonomy (GTDB): domain Bacteria; phylum Planctomycetota; class Phycisphaerae; order Sedimentisphaerales; family Anaerobacaceae; genus NIOZ-UU13. The sequence goes on along the minus strand of CAYQKF010000018.1, from coordinate 56,564 downwards.
AAGTCACATTCATAGGTTTAGTCCTTTCTGCCCAACGCCTGAACTAAGCGGCGGCGGAACGCCGTCCGCTGGAATGATTTGTTATGCATTTAATCGCAATTGTTTTCTTATTCGCCTCCGCACAAGCGGAACCAATTCGTAAAAATAGGAACGTTCACCAATTTATTTTACCTCATTCAGTTCTTCTACTTTTTTTATTTGCAGCTTCGGCCTTCTTCTTAATCTGCTCAAGGCACCGCCATTCGTGGCTGTCCCTAGCTTTTATTTATTTTTTAAAATAATACTCCCTGTTCAACCGCGCGCACAAAGCGTACGTTTGCGCGAATTTTACCCACATTACCGCCTAAATCTATAATCACATGCCAGTGTCCATAATGGGGAGGATTCAAGCGTACTGGTGACCGACAAGCCCAGCCCCCATAATATTTGAATGGACGTCCTTGCTTGTATGCCGAGAAGTTGATGTCATCCAGTAACATCACGTTGGCTTGATTGTCAAGCGTAACTATTGCGACATCGTTCGGTTTGCCAAAAAAATCAGTATGTAAAAAATCCATTTTTAATCCTCCTTCAAATGATTTTTACACCACCTATTTTGGGTACAATTATGCATTTTGACGAACGCTTCCCGACATGCACACAAAACGTCAGAATGTCATGTGTATTATAAAAAGATTCTATGTGATATTCATGCGACACACCATTATCATCACTGAGTGAAAAATTGAAATCCGCCACCGGCCCACCCCGACGCATATTACAATTAACATCTAATGCATGAAGCACTTGTTCTGGTTTTACATTCCTAAACTTCTCTACAAACTTTTTTGACCGGATAAAGTAACGCCACCGCTCTGGCTGATCTACTGGTTTAGTTTTCCAATATGGAGTGCTCACCAACATTACCATCGGATGATCAGGCCCATGCTCCACAAAGCGTCTAAGTGTTGTCGTCATGCTCTTTTCATAAAGATCCTTTAAGGTCATTACACCTGCCCAATCCTTCGTCGTATCAAGAGCGTCCTTCCTGAAAGCAGGTCCACAAAACATTAACTCCGAAGCACCAAAATTTGCCTCAGATTCAAGTACTTCGTGCCAATCAGGGTCCAACGTTTGTGCAGTATCACCATAGGAGAAATATGGTTTGTGCCAAGGCAGAATTTTGTGTGCAGACTCATGAAATGATGGCCAGTCTTGTCGAATTTGAGGAAGTTCTGCATCAATCACTATTCGATCCTCGTCGTAAAAAAGCACTGCCTTAAGATTGATTTTTTGAAAAATATCAGCCAGTTTCTTACCATAAATTCTAATCTTGTGTTTTGTGCGATCTAAGAAACCAGGATTCCTGAGGTTGTAAAAATCACGATGGAGATGCAAGTATTGAAGAATTGTTTCGATTTCAACCGGTGGTCGCACAATATCTGCATCCCTAAGGGTATGCCACATAGTTTTTTCGATTTCACGACGTGTGGTTTCGTCCATAAATAATGGTCCGCTAAGTTTTTAAGTTTCTTTCTTTAAAACTTTCATAAATTCGTCTAAGGCTTTCTGCTCTTCTCTTGTTAACTTTACAAATGACTCAGACTGTGCTGCGAATCGTGATGCCGACTCAACAATATCTGGCGGAGATTCCCCAAACGCCCCGGCCAGAGTGGCGAGTCGCTTATGAGATATTCCGTAAAACCGACTCAGTTTCTCCAAAGTCAGCGGTGTTGGCCTGTATCCTTCTTTACGCTCCATAGCAATTATCTCATTGTGATCAACCTCAATTCGTTGTGCTAGCTGATTCACTGTCAGGCCTTTAGCCCTACGCATATTCTTTAGAACCGCTCTGAATACATATTGAAGAGTGCCTACCTCTGGCTCTTTGGCGGTTATGACGACTGTTAATTTCTGATTCATTGACTTCGCTATCCGATTTAGCATCGAAAGCGAATGCCCTTCGTAGTCGGCATCCTCAAGTCTACTAATAACTGACTGTGTTGTTCCAATAAGATCTGCCAATTCCTTTTGGCTCATACCTACATCGCACCTCAACTCGTAAATCATACGGGCCACTTCAGCATTAACACGTTCAGCCTCCAAAGCGGCTTTCCTATCAGGATCACCCTTTATATATCGTCGGTGAAGAATTTCAACCGCATTGCTTGTCTCTTTTTTCCTATTCATAATTTACACCTCAACCTTCATATTCAACATAAGTGTATTTTTGCGGATTACGTTCATACTTACGAAGGCGATCCATTGCTAAATTGATCTGTGCGTCCGGAACTTTATCCTCTTTGGTTATCCCATGTGACAAAATAGCTCGCTGTGAACTGAAAAAATATAATAATCGATAGTTCACGTGCATATGTCTCACACGAAGTTCATAGATTCCATCGCGAAGAAAATCAGCTTCCGGTCTTCGCAATTCATGACCACAATCGACTAAACGAGTGATTCGCACGATAAATTTATTTTGCACCTTTTCATCTAAACCATCAAGCCACTTCAACGATGGAACTGAGCCATCTGCTTCACAAAAGAACACAACCACTGTTTTAGGCATTTCTACATCCTTATATATATTATCGCAATAATGCGATATAAAGTCAAATTATTTTTAACTTTTTTGTCAAATTGTAATAATTTTTATCTCTAAGTCTCTATTTATAAGGAATATATGCATATTACTATTATAATATCGCATTATTGCGATACCCTGTCAACATAATTTTTCGATTTTTTCTAAAAAATATTTGTTACCTTAACAGTCTATTTTGAAAGGCCTTAGGCAAAAAAGGCCGCGAACACCCAACAAATTCGGCTAAAATGAGGACAGTCAAAGTGGTGCGAAATATCACACCCTACCCTCTCTCAATGAGAGAGAGCGCAATCCTATGCCCCAAAAATGTTATGTGTTGCCAAAGAAATTAGCCACACCCCGCGAGACAACAAATCTCCGCGAATATCCTTTAGAAATTCTATTTTAGAGATATTCGCTGAGGTTTGTGGATAAATATCTTTGATTTGCGAAAAAAAAGTGTGTGAACAGCTTATAATCATTTAATATCTCGCAATGACATAATCCGTTTAGTTGAGGAACTTAAGAAATTGGAAAGGAGCTGGTATGAAACAGTTACAATCAGCAAAAACTTTGGATATATCGCGGCGGAACTTCCTGCAAGCGGTGGGCAGCACAGCAGCGGGCATTTCGTTGAGCTCCAAGGAGTTACTTGGCTCTGGAGCTTCTACAGAGAGCAAGGCCCGGCAAAAGGGACCTGCTATAGTGCGTGGGGCCTTTGTGTATCCTCCAACCGAGTCTCTAAGAAAAGTCGGTTATTATAGCTGGCCGGGGTCCAGTTTCGATGCCGAAGGGCGTCAAAAGCAGTATATGGACAGGATTAAAAGAATGGAACGAAAGCTGGGGATGCGCATCTCAATGGACAAACGGGCGCTCGATGATGCGGCGAGTGTAACCCGGTTTATCAACGAAGTTAAACAGTCAAAGCCCGATGGGCTGCTGCTTATACCCTTCAAGAAAGGCCATTGGGGACACATTATTCGCATTATTGAAGAAACAGGAATTCCCACGGTTGTCCTTGCCACGTTGGGTATCCTTCTCGTTGGGCACATCAATCAGCTCCACGAAAAGTCCGGGGTGTATCTGATAAACTCGCTGGATAATCTCGATGCTGTTGAAAAGGGGATGAAGATGATTCAAACGGCGCGCTGGATGAGGGAAAGCCGTATCGTCAACATAGGAGGGTCAGAAACAAAAGAAACCACGGTGCCCCATCTTGGAACGCAGGTGCGGACCGTACCGCACACGAAGTTTTATGAGGAATTTAAGCGTACCAAGGTCACGGATGCCGTGAAAAGTCTGGCCCGGGCATATTTGAAAAATGCCGAAAAGGTGGTCCAGCCCACCAAAGCTGATATACTTGAGGCCGCAAAAACATATTTCGTCCTCAAGCAAATTATCGAGACAGAACACGCTGATGCTATGATGATGGACTGCCTGCCGGGGCTTAGCAGACCACACAAGCATCCCCCGCCCTGTATGGGCTTTATGAGTTTGAGGGACGAAGGTATTGCCGCCGGCTGCCAGGCTGACCTTAACGCAACGCTGACGTTGATGTTGGTGCAGCAGCTCTTCGACAAACCCGGATTTCAGCAAAACGCCTCTATGGAGACGGAGAAAAACCACTATTTCGGTGCACACTGCACCTGTGCCTCTAAGCTGAGCGGTACAACCGGCCCTTCCCAGCCTTACATCTTAATGAGCCATGCTGAGGCAGGCTGGGGCTGTGTGCCCCGAGTGCTCTGGCGCGTTGGGCAGGAGGTTACAATGGCCCAATATCTTTCAGGAAAAACACCGCAAATGAACCTCTATAGCGGACAAGTGGTAGGCTGTCCGGACATCCCGCGGACGGGCGGCTGCCGTACGAACGTAGAGATGACCATCAACGAGGTGGATGACGTATGCGATGTCAAAGGTATGCATCAGATTATATTCTATGGTGATTATGCCCGAGAGCTGCGAATTTTCTGCCAACTATATGGTATCAAGGTCGTCACTTAAGAGGGCGAAGAATAAAAATCTGAGTCTCTGGTTTTGTGTCTTGAATCTAAGGAAGTATTTCAAGGCCAAGCACTGTAATATCGTCAACTTCAGATGGATCGATTTGTTGATTCTGCATGAGAGCGTCGAGTTTGTCTATCATTTCAATAATGGACAAATCCTTGATGTCACAAAATTCTTCGCTGAAACCAAAGCCGGCCTGGTCATCGAAGCTGCCTATGAATGGCTCGGCCCCGTCGGAATACAGCAGTAGTTTATCGCCTGGTTGAAGCTGTATGGTTTGCTGGGTGTATTCAGCCTGTTCAAAAATTCCCAGTAGCGAGCCTCTTATTTCGAGCTGTTCGGGCTGTTGTCCGGGTCTGATAAGGATTGGATATGGATGTCCTGCGCGGGCGTATGTAAGCTGTAGTGTTTTTATGTTCAGCAGACAATAGCAGCAGGTGGCAAATTGATAACCGGAGAGTTTTTGGGCAGCCATTCGTATATTGAGATTTTTTATAACCTCTGCCGGTGGGAATATGCAGTAATTACTCTCGTATGTCTCTCGCATAACCAAGGCCTGCTTTAGAAAGATTGTCAACAGTGCTGCCGGCATGCCGTGGCCTACTACATCGGCTACATAAAAGCCGATATGCTGCTCGTCGATACGGACGATATTGTAAATATCACCAGATACCCACTCGGCCGGCAAAAAAACTGTGCCCCACTGCACTTCGTCGGTATTTGGCAACTGGGTGGGGAGAAAATCCTGCTGCACAAGACCAGCTAAACGAAGCTGCTCCGCCAGGTTATCCGCGAGGATTTTTGTCATAGTAAGCTGCTCGGCCAGTTTATTCTTGTAAATTGTTTGCACCTGCTTTGGTGGGACCGCGGGTTTGACCGCCATTCCTGAACTTTTTTTACGGTACGCAAGATTGACACTTATTCTTACCCACAGTTCATCTATGGAAACTGCCTCCATGGTACCGCCCACAGAGAAACTGGTCTTTGGCGGTGATAGGGAAAAACTTTTTACGGGCACTTCTATTCGTTCTGTGAGCAAAATCACGCCAATATTTTCGATCTCGAGCGCTTCGATTATTCGGGCCAAATTTTGCTGCTCTGAAGCCCCCGAGTCTTTCGCATCAATAATGACGGTTCCTATCAAATCAAGTCTAGCGCGTATCTCGGAAAACCTCTCTATTGGAAGAATACGATAAGAAAGCTTTCTCTGCTTCAAAAGCCGCTTTATCTCAAACGGTAGCTGGCTTTGATTAGTCATATAAAGAACATCTGTAAAGCCTTTCTCCAGCTCGATAGCAGATAGTAATTTTTCTTTTTCCATTTCGTCTATTTTTCTGATTGCGTTATGGGACTTTGAACACATATCCATTCGTTAGCTCTTGGTATTTAATCAAACGGCTTTTCACTAAGTACCTTTCACTAAGTACCATTCACTAACAACTATTCGCTATCCATAAGATAATTGTCGGCTTATTAAGGATAGTACTTTGGATTTTTTTTCATTTTTCCGCTATTGCAAGACCGACAGAATCCATGCGGGCTGCAAAGATACGGTAGTATAGATGAAAAACTTGTTCCTGCGGGAGAATGGAGGTATGAAAATTACTGAACTGTGGTTCAAGCATCCTCGATGCTTGTCCGGCTCCAATTCGCTGTTAACCGGCGAAAATTGCCGAGCCGATGCGAAGGATGGTTGCTCCCTCTTCGACGGCGACTTCGTAGTCTGAACTCATACCCATACTAAGCTCGGTAAAGTGCCGGCCGACAATTTTTTCGCCGCGCATCTCGATAAATAATTCTCTTGCCCGAACAAAACAAGCTCGAACAACATCCTTATTATGAGTCAATGGTGCCATTGTCATCAGGCCGACGAGTTTTAAGTTCGGCAGGGTCTCAATCTGCTCAGCCAGATGTGTTGCCGCACCTACCGGAACACCGTATTTTTGCGGTTCGTTGGAAGTATTGACCTGCAGAAGCACTTTCGGGCAAAAGTTTAGTTTTGCCGCTGAGGTGTTTATTTCTTCGGCCAGCCGAAGTGTATCTACCGAATGTATCAGAAAAGCTATAGGCAAGACAAGGCAGACCTTGTTGCGCTGCAGATGGCCAATCATATGCCAGCTGACCTTTTCCGTCAGGGCCGAACCGCCATCAGGTTCCTGTGAAAATTCAGCTACCTGGGCGGAAACTTTTTTCAATTGCTGAACCCGATTTTCTCCCAGGTCGGTGAAGCCCAAACGAATAACTTCTTTTACAGCCTCGATTGTAGCTGACTTGGTTACGACAACAAGCTTTACTTCACGAGGGTCTCTGCCGACACGGGCACAGGTAGATTTAATGGTGTCCTTTACACGTTCTATTCTCTCAGAAATTTTTGCCATAATAGAACAGCCGAGAGTTAAAAATCAAAAAATTCAATCCACTACAAACCAAGAACGTAATTTAAAATATCAGCCTATGAAAGTTTTTGCCAGCATAAAAGCAATTAAGGCAAAAAATTGACGGTTTTTTATCAACCAGGTTGATGCTCTTTAAAAGATAATTATTGAGACTTATCGGTCGTAATCGACGCCGATAAGCGTAAATATTCAAGCCATCTGGTTTTACGACTTCTGCTCAGACAGGATAATGTTCCAAAAAAATCAAAAAAAAAAGAGATTTTTAACTTGCATTTTATCGCCATAACTTGTATACTGATTTTATTGTGGGGTGGAAATAAGCCCCTTGAGGATTGTTTCTGCTTCTTTTATTTTTCGCTTGACAGAATTTTTGGAAGCGTTAGTTTTTTTCGGTTACTGTTTAAAATATAAGGCTGTTTTTTACCAGCTTTATATACCTCGGCGAGGCAGTGTGGTCCACCGGTCTCCCCCCCAGCCGGAACCACCACCTCGCCCTTTTTATGCGCATACTCCTAAACCAGCTCGTCCACAGTAGTTAAGGTGGGGGCGGCACTTGAACTCTTTATTCACCGCGGATTTGGAGCATTACCTTTCTGCTGCGCGGGCCGTCAAATTCACAGAAAAAAATACCCTGCCAGGTGCCGAGGTCCAGAGATTTGTCCTTTATCAGGATTTGTTCGCTACAGCCGAGCAGAGAGCTTTTGCAGTGCGCATCGGAATTGCCCTCGGAATGTCGATAGCCCGGGCGATGATGAGGAAGCAGCTCCTCCAGAGTGAGAAGTATATCGTGCGGCACAGAAGGGTCGGCGTTTTCGTTTATGGTTATTGCCGCGGTTGTGTGAGGACAATAGACTATCACATCACCGTTAGTAATACCTGATTGGCTGACAAATGAGCGAACCTGGCTTGTGATGTCAATCATCTGGTTACGGTTTTTTGTGCTTATGCGGAAATCTTCCTGGACAATTTTCATTATTAATCCTCACATTTGTTCGACAACTTCGATACCCAAAAGCTCACTTAGGCCGTGTTTGATAGTTTTTGCGGTTAAATCGCAAAGCAAAAGTCTGGTGGGCCTTTTGCCCGGCTCGGCCTTCAGGACAGGACAATTGGTATAAAATGCACTGAACTTCTGCGCAAGCTCATAAAGATAGGCGGTCAGGTAGTTCGGCCTGTAATCTGCAATGGCGGCCTGTATCGCCTCGCCATAACGAATCAGGTATTTTGCCAGGTCCAGCTCAGCCGGCTCGGTCAAATTCAGATTCTTCAGGTCGGCAAGCTCATCTTCAATATCCACATCTTTGGTTTGTGCCTTTCTCTCGATAGATTTTATGCGGGCGTAAGCGTACTGCATATACGGAGCTGTATTGCCGTCCATCGCCAACATCTTATCAAAACTAAAGACATAATCACTCGTCCGGTTGTTGGAGTAATCTGCGTATTTTACGGCGCCGATTCCGACGGCTTTGGCGATTTTCTCTTTTTTGTCCGGCGAAAGGTCCGGATTCTTTTCTTCAACTATTGCCTTTGCCCGTTCTGTCGCCTCATCGAGCAGCTCTTTTAATTTTACATTCTCGCCGGCGCGGGTCTTTAACGGCGTGCCATCATCCCCTAAAATGCTGCCGAACATAACGTGTGAAAGCTCAATATCATCGCTGACCCACTTGGCCATCTTCGCAACGGCAAAGAGCATTTCGAAATGCAGCTTCTGCCGGGCATCGGTAACATAAATTATGGCGTTCGCTTTCAACTCATCCACACGATAGCGCAGTGCCGCCAAATCCGTTGTGGCATAAAGATACGCACCGTCGGATTTTTGAATAATAAACGGTAAAGGCTGCCCTTCTTTATTCTTAAACCCCGGCGGAAAAACACAAACAGCACCATCAGATTCTTCAGCAATTCCTTTGCTTTTCAGTTCTCCTGCTATATCAGCTAATTTATCGTTATAGAAACTCTCACCTCGTGTATCTTCGTCTGTGAGATTTACTCCAATGACCTTATACATATCTCTGCAGTGCTTCATTGATTCGCCCACAATAATATGCCATAATACAGTATACTTAGGATTATCTTTGTGTAAAAGTGTTACTGCAACTCTCGATTTCTTTGCAAATTCCTCATCACTATCGTACCGTTGTTTTGCCTGTCTGTAGAAGTCCTCAAATATAACGAGTGGTAATTTAAGCTCTTCTGATGTGAGAGGAGCGCCAGTGTATTTCTCTGTTTCACACGATTTTTCATCCAATAAGGTCATTAGCATTCCGAATTGTGTTCCCCAGTCGCCGATGTGGTTTTGGGGGATGACGTTGTGGCCGAGGAATTTGAGTATTCGGCAGATACAATCGCCGATTATAGTACTTCGCAGATGGCCGACGTGCATCTGCTTGGCAATATTCGGACTTGAAAAATCGACAACGATAGTCTTCGGTACAGCGGCCTTATCTATGCCGAGATTGGCGATGTGCTTGTTGATTTCAAGTAATCTGTCGGCTAAAAATTCGGGTCTCAATCGCAAGTTTATAAAACCTGGGCCTGCAACTTCCGGCGGCCCGCAAATATCGTTGAGGTCTAAATTCTTAACCACGTCCTCGGCGAGTTTGCGGGGATTGGTTTTCAGCTTTTTTGCTAATGCCATTACACCGTTGGCCTGATAATCGCCGAACTTAGGGTCGGTGGAAGGTCGTACTATAGCGGCACAATCATCGCGGCCGGCAGCAGTGGCCATCGCTGCGCTTATCCGCTCCTCAAGTATGTCAATAGTAAGCTTCATACAATAATCATAAATCAATTGTCAATTTTTCCGCGTCGCCCCAGAGTAATTCCAGGTCATAGTAGTCACGATATTCGCTGTCAAAGATGTGGATTACGACGTCAACAAAGTCGAGCAAAATCCAGCGTGCCTGTTCGTAGCCGGCCCTGCCGAAACGCTTCAGACCCTGTTCTCTCGCAGCTTCACAAATTTCATCGGCAACGGTACGCATCTGCCTGTCGCTTGTGCCGGTGGCGATTACAAAATAATCGGTAGCAGGCGATTTGCCCCTCAAATCCAGAACGGTAATATCACTACAATGCCTCTCAGCCGCCACCTTAGCTGCGGACAGAGCAAATGCCTTTGTAGCATCAGCAACTTTCTCTTTTCGCTGCCGGTGCTCGCTTGTGGAATCTTTAATGGGTTTTGCCTTGGCACTTTGCTTTTTTGTCAAACCTTATGTCCTCATCTTCAATAAAAAAAGGGCGGCCCGTTTGGCCACCCTGATAGATTACAAATATTAGACAATAACGTCAACAGATTCAATATTGAAAGCGTAGATTAAAGAACATAACCAACTTAACGGCCGGAGAGAACGCTATTGAGAGCTGTGTTGCGAATAAAATCAGATATGCCCTTGAACCCAAGATTCATCGCTGCATTGGCAAACAGCAGTTTCTCTTCAGCAGTTAATCTAACATTTACCTGTTCAGTTCTCCTCCCGGCCGATGCCGGCTGTGGGGGTCTCTGGCCGCTCTCAATCATTGTCGCAACCGCAACCATCAGAGCCTCCTGTGTAGCCTTATAGCACTTGTCAGGCGTTTTAGCGTCTGCAAAGACCGTAGGAAGTTCAACGGAGCTACCAATGAAACCCAACCTCTCATTTTTTTCAAGTACTATACGGTAATCAGCCGCAATTTTTTTGGCTTTGCGCAAAACGGACGCTTTAAATGCCCCCCTCAGGTCCATTGGTTTGGTTTTTTTCTTCGTCTTCATCTCTAAGAATTCCTTTGCATTTCAGCCATCTTTTAAATTTCTTAACATACTTGATATCTACTATTCCATCATGTACCGGAACAAGCCATGGCAGCGCATCAGGCTCATCAGGATTAACAAAGACCCGATAGGGATTCCAAAAACCCATGAGTTTATAACCGTACGCATCGGCAAACTCTAAAAAACTCTCAAATGTCCAATATTCAGCCATCTCCAGGTCTCCCACATTTAGATGCTCAGCCAATCCTTACCAATTGACTTTGCAAAACACCTGCAAAATCACTGCCTTCCATGGCGGAACATCAGGAAGTCCCGTGAGAAGACCTTATGATTCCTGGTGGCTTCCTGACGCTTTGTCTCTTATCCTTGTATTAGAGTATAGCATGTGCTATACAAATGTCAAGAGATTTTTTTATTTTTTTGCAAATATTTTTCAGGAATTGGCCTATTTGCCGCCGAGGCCGAGCCAGCCGCTGATAACTGGGGCGAATTTTACTATAACGCCTGAGAAGACCACGCTAACCATCGTCATCAGCTTTATCAGAATGTTCAGGCTCGGGCCGGAGGTGTCCTTGCAGGGGTCGCCAACGGTGTCACCGACGACGGCGGCCTTGTGTGCATCGGAGCCTTTGCCGCCGAGGGCGCCTTTTTCGATATACTTTTTGGCGTTGTCCCAGGCCCCGCCGGCGTTGTTGAGCGTAATAGCAAGAACAAAACCACAGCTTAACCCGCCTGCCAAAAGCCCCATCACACCTGCTACACCTAAGAGCAGCCCCGTTAAAACCGGAATGATTATCGCCAGCAGCGAAGGCAGAATCATCTCTTTCTGCGCGCCGCGTGTGGAAATAGAAACACAGCGGGCGTAATCGGGCTGGCCCGTCCCTTCCATAATGCCGGCGATTTCCCTAAACTGCCGGCGGACCTCATTGACCATATCCCCCGCAGCCCTTCCGACCGCCTTCATTGTCATAGCACAGAATACAAAGGCCATCATAGCGCCAAGGAACAGGCCGCCGATTAACTTGGGATTCATAATATTGAGGCCGTAGGCATTGACGAAATCCATAATGGGGGCGGTTTTGACATTGATGGCGCCGGCAACATCACCGCCGGCGGAAAAGGCCACCTCACCAACGCGATATATGCCATCGGCACTTTCCGAGGCGAGTCGGCCAATCCATATACGAACCTCCTCGATATATGCCGCTAAAAGTGCCATAGCCGTCAAAGCCGCTGAGGCGATAGCAAAGCCCTTCCCCGTCGCAGCGGTAGTATTGCCGAGGGCATCGAGGGCATCGGTTCTCTTCCTGACCTCCGGGCCGAGGCCGCTCATCTCGGCATTTCCGCCGGCGTTGTCCGCAATCGGGCCGTATGCGTCGGTTGCCAAAGTAATGCCTAACGTGGAGAGCATTCCGACTGCGGCAAAGCCGATACCATAAAGCCCCATCGATATATTCGAGAAACCGCCGGCAAAACCAAAGGCGCATAAAATGCCAATTACAATCGTTATTACCGGCAGGCCCGCTGAAAACATACCGGTTGCAAGCCCGTCGATAATCGTTGTTGCAGCGCCCATCTTTGTCTGCTCGGCGATACCCCGTGTCGGGCTGTATTCGTCAGAGGTATAGTATTCGGTAAACTGACCTATTAGCACGCCGGCAACCAGGCCTGAAATAACCGAGCCAAAGATGCCCCAGGTAACCCACCCGGCCCAGGCCAGGGCCGCGACAGCGAGGATAATCAGGACTGAACTGCCGAGGGTTCCAAAAAGTAACGCCCGAAGCAGGTTCTTCTGGCTGGCGTCCTCCTTGCAGCGAACCATAAAGATACCCAAAATCGAAAGTATAATACCCATGCCGGCAACAAGCATCGGGGCAAGAACAGCCTTGAGAACCAATTGTGATGACAGCGCCAAGGCCGCTCCCAATGCGGCTGTTGCAAGGATTGAACCGCAGTAACTTTCGTACAGGTCGGCACCCATACCGGCAACATCACCGACGTTGTCGCCGACGTTGTCAGCGATTGTGGCCGGGTTTCTGGGGTCATCTTCCGGGATTCCGGCTTCGACCTTGCCAACTAAGTCCGCTCCGACGTCGGCTGCCTTGGTGTAAATTCCACCGCCGACACGGGCAAACAAGGCCTGAGTCGAAGCACCCATACCAAAAGTTATCATCGTTGTTGTAATTTCAACAAGTTTATGATGTGGGTCCATAGCTTCGGGCACAAGCTGCAATCCCAAAAATCTCAGTCCCGTTTCCATATTTGCCGCAGTGTAAACAATCTTATCAAGAATAAGATACCACAGCGAAATATCCAGCAGGCCAAAGCCCACGACGACCAGGCCCATAACCGCACCCGAACGAAAGGCGACCTGCAGGCCGCGATTCAAGCTCACGCTGGCACCCTGAGCGGTACGGGATGAGGCGTTTGTTGCCGTCTTCATACCCAAAAAACCGCACAGCCCACTAAAGAAACCGCCTGTTAGAAATGCAACCGGAACGAACGGGTTTTGAACACCCAGATAAGCGCAGATCGCGAAGATCACCAGAAGAATCAAAAATACAAGCGAGACAACACTGTACTGCCGGAACAGATAGGCGTAGGCACCTTCACGGACGTGGTGAGCAATGCTTATCATTTTTTCATTGCCTTCCGGGGCCTCCATCACCTTCTTATAGAAATACCACGCAAAACCCAGCGCCAATATCGCCGCTACCGGCGCAATCCACCAGCTCCAGGGCGTCCCGGCCATCTCAGCCGTTTCTGTGCTTTCCGCCGCCATTGCCGCCGCGCTAAAAGCAAAACTCGGCACCAGAAATCCAAGGGTACTCTTAATAACTTTCACTTTTTACTCCTTTTCGAGTTTGACTATTGTCTCTACCGGCATAACAGACTTAAAATCGCCCGCAGTTTAACCAAATGGATTGGTTTTTCAACTGTTTTATTTCTGAAAGTAAAAAGAAAATGAAAATCGACAGGCCGAGATTAAACTGAAACGAGAAAAGTCAATATCCCCCAGCTTTCAAACTAAGAGCCTATCCGAATAACTATTCGCTCCCGCCTGTCATTCTGAACGGAGCGTAGCGAAGTGAAGAATCTCCTCTTCGTTGGCCAGATTCTTCGGCTTCGCCTCAGAATGACAAAGGATGAAGGATCATTCGGATAGGCTCTAAGTGTGGTAATCAGCGTTGATTCTAACATATTCGGCGCTTAAATCGCAGCCATAGCAAAAATCGCTTGCCACCCCTGCCCCTAAATCCACGGTTATCGTGTGCTCGGTTTGCGAAACAACCTTACTTGCTTTTTTTGTGTCAAATTTTCTCGGCGTACCGTTCTTAAAAACGGTTATTGGCCCGAGCTTACAGGCGAGCTTATTCGGATTCAATTTGACGCCAGCCGAACCGACGGCACAAATAATTCTGCCCCAGTTGGGGTCGCCGCCGTTGATTGCACATTTTACCAGCGGATAGTCGGCTATTGCCCTACAGGCCTTTGCGGCATCAGCCTTTGTCGCTGCACCATTGACAACCACCTTAAACATCCGCGTTGCCCCTTCGGCATCGAGAGCCATCTGTCTGGTTAAATCATCGCAAACTTCAGCCAATGCGTTGGCAAACCTTTTATACCGCGGACACTGACCTACTATCGGCCGATTGCCCGCCAGGCCGGAGGCAAGAACTATCGCAGTATCATTTGTGCTTTGATGACCGTCAACAGTCAGCCTGTTTAACGAATTGCCGATGGCGCGTTTCAACGCCTTGCTTAACAGAGATTTGCTTATAGCAGCATCGGTCGTAATAAAGCAAAGTGTAGTTGCCATATTCGGCGCAATCATACCTGCCCCTTTGACTGCGCCGGCTATCGTAACTTTAGTGCCTGATATTTCGAGCCGGCGGACGGCTTGTTTCGGCTTTGTGTCGGTTGTCATTATCGCCTTTGCAAAATCCAGGCCGGCTTTAGATGAAGCCGAGAGCATCGCCGCCGCTTTTGAAATGCCGGCGGTAATTTTCTTAATCGGCAACTGCTTTCCGATAATGCCGGTCGAAGCAACGAGGATATTTCGTGGCTCGTCGCCCGTGACCCGTGACCCGAACGACGAGCGACGAGCGATGAGCGATGCTGTTTTGCTGCACATTGCAATTGCGTTTTTGATTCCTGTCTGGCCGGTACAGGTATTGGCGTTGCCGGAATTGACAACGACCGCATATATTTTTGGGCTTCCGGCGTGCTCTTTACAAACCTGAACCGCCGCCGAGACGACCTTGTTGGTTGTAAAAACCGCTGCCGCCTTTGCACCGGTCGGGCAAACAAGCAGTGCCAAATCGGACTTGCCTGATTTTTTAACGCCGCAACGCAGCCCAGCCGCTAAAAACCCTTTAGGTGCGGTAATAGTATTATTTGCCATATTGTCCTCACTATAAAAATAGCATTTGTTATTGTAACATTGTTTCCGCAAAAGCATATTATGTCAAGCGTGTGGTAGAGTATAATCGCCCCCAAAATTGTGGTGGAATTATAGACGGATTTAGCGCTTGTCAGATTGCCTCCGGTTATGTTAAACTGGCTGGGCCCGGGTTATATGACACCGGATGAACTGTCCCTAAGGGTAGTACGATGTACCCTGGTATTTCTGTTTTTGAAAAAAAAGATAAAGGAATATTAGAACCGGATACATCAGTTCAGAGGCAAGCTATGTACTATAGAAAAATTTCCACAGCGCTGAAGGTAACCTTTCCGATAGTCGTTTTTTTAAGTTTATGGGTGCTTTTCAACTTATGTTCCTGTCAGGACCTTGTGGGTGCTGATTTAAACCGGGCAGGAGCAGAGGGCCTGGAGTTACGGGTGATGAGTTTCAATATTCGCTACGGCACCGCTAATGATGGCGAGGACCGCTGGATAAACCGCAGGGAAATGGTTATTGACGTACTGCGCAATCATCGCCCCGATGTTGTGGGTTTGCAGGAGGCCTTGGATTTTCAGATTGCCGAAATCCGCAAGGCACTTGGCGAATACGGCCAAATAGGCGTTGCCCGTGAAGACGGCAAGACCGAAGGTGAATACTCTGCCATCCTCTATCGTCTCAACCGTTTCGACGTGGACGAATCAGGAACCTTCTGGTTTTCCGATACTCCGGAAGTCCCCGGCTCAAGCCATTGGGGCAATGCCTGTGTCCGCATCTGCACCTGGGCAAGATTTCTCGAAAAGAAATCGGGCAGGGCCTTTTATATCTTTAACCTTCACCTGGACCATGTTTCCCAGCCGTCCCGTGAAAAAAGCGCTGTCCTGCTGGCTCAACGTGTTCACCACAGAAAGCACAAAGACTCGTTTGTCGTAACAGGTGATTTCAACACGGGCGAAAATAATCCGGTTGTGATGTATCTGAAAGGCAGGGCCTCCCTCAGCGGGCAAAATGGACGCGAATCCAACAATCCCGTTCCAATGGTTGATACATTTCGCGTACTGCATCCCGATGCTAAAGATGTTAGAACCGCCCACGGGTTCAGGGGAAACCGAAAAGGCAATAAAATCGATTATGTTTTTACACCGCCGGTCGTGAAAGTGCTTGAGGCGCAAATACTGTACGACAACGTCGATGGACGCTACCCTTCCGACCACTTCCCGGTTACCGCCACACTTCTTTTGCCTATGGCCAGCGAGCGCTGAGCGAGCTGCTCACAAAAGAATAATCGAGATGATTATCCCACTCGCTGCTGCATACGCAGCTCAGCGTTCTGGCTGAGCAGCAATTTCTGTAGAGCCTTGACGTCGAGCTTCCGCGGTGGGACATTTCCCTTGGCCGCCATCGCCGCCGCACAACCCGAAGCGTGCCCAATAGCCATTGCGGGCGCCATCGAGCGGGCGGACTGAAACGGCGCCTGCTCACTCGAAATGCAGCGTCCCGTCAGTACCAGCCCCTCGACCTTCTTCGGGACCAGGGAGCGATAAGGGATATCGAAACCCTCGTGGTTGAAAAAGAATCGCCTGCCGTGATAGCTCGGCATCGGGTTCGAGCTGATAGCAATCACGTCGCCGAAGCGCTTGCACTTGATGGCGTCCTGCTCGGTAACGACATATTCGCCGAGAATACGGCGCGTCTCGCGGACGCCGATACCCGTAGCGGTTTGCATTAGATAGACCGACTCCATCCCGGGTTTCTTTCGCAACTTCTGGACCTGTTCCCACAGTTTCAGGCGTGTCTCGACCTCGGCCCGCGTGAGGTTCTCAACATCCAACCCGTCGCCGCCGAAGCCGGGGCCCCACTTGACGACCCGGTCGCCGATACGGATTCCCCCGTACGAATCCTTGATGCTGGACGGCAGCCCGCCGAGGCGGTACATCAGGCTCATGCCCATGCGGTCGCCCTTCCGGGCGGGACTCATAAACGGGGTGCCGGCCCGCGCTGCGATGTCGCCGTCGCCCGTGGCGTCGATGACGATATCCGCAGTGATGGCCTGCCGGCCGGACTTGGATTCCACGATCACACCCGTTACTCGCGAGCCGTCGAGCATGGGCCCAACGACCCAACTGTGCAGGCGCAGCTCCACGCCCTCCTTCTTTACCATATTCAGGCTCGCGACCTTGGCAGCCTCCGGGTCGAAGCCGACGCAGTAGGGTATGTCCCCGTAGGCAATGTCGTGCTGGAATTCTCTGGCATAAGGGTCGGCATCAGCCACCCCGCCGAGACGCACGATTTCACCGATGTACTCGGCCGGAATGCCTTTGACGGTCTGCAGCGCCTCGGGCGGCCGCTGGTTGCGGAAGCCGTTATAGCAGGTCATCAGCCCCGCTGTCCCGTTGCCGCCCAGGAACGGATAGCGTTCGATCAGCAGCGTCTTAGCCCCACTGCGGGCTGCTGCCAACGCCGCTATGAAGCCACCGGGACCGCCCCCGGCAACTATCACCTGGTAACGAGCAACAATAGGCGTTCGAATCTCTTCGCGATACACGCCCATCGCGGTCTGCTCAGCGGCTGAGACTGTTTTAACAGATGATAAAAGACCGCCGGCAGCTACTGCACCGCCCAATGCCGCCCCGATAAATTCACGCCGCCCAATGTCACCCTGGCTCTTTACAACTTGTCTGTTTTTCTCGTCTTCCGACATAGTATTATTCCTCCATATTCTTACGTGTTACATTAAGAGCCTACCTTTCGTTCGTTTCCCACTAAGCGGTGTGCCCGTCAAGTTTGTAGGTAAAAATAAGCCTCCAATAGATGTATTTTTGGTAAATTAGTTTAAGATTTACCTAAAAAACACTTCTGCCATTGGAGGGCAAAAAAAAAAGTATGAAGAAATTTTAGAACAAATGCAAGAATTGTTAAAGGATGAAATGAAAAATTTCAACGGTGATTTCGTCAAGCTTGAGCAGATGGTAATGGCAATGATGATGTCATTTGGAAAAGGACTGCTGCAGCGTCTGGTTGATAGCGGTGTCAATGGTTCTCAGGGCAGTTCTATACCGTGTAAATGTGACAACTCAATGAAGTTTGTGCAACATCGTCCCAGGGACATACACTCTCTTTTCGGGTGGATAAAAATTAAACGGGCATACTATCACTGCCCGGACTGCGGAGCCGGCTCGTCCGCAACATTAGCATTACGGATAACTTGGCTGAATAAAAGTGGGCTATGGTCACAAAAGCCGCCGGCAGCATGAAAAATCCACCTACAAACTTGACGGGCACCCCATTCCACGTACCAATTCAAAGAAAACTTGAGTATTAACGGCGGCTCTGGTAGATTATTTAGCGTATAGCGGATTTTGTGCTGCCGTACTAAGGATGGATTCCCGCTCCTTCGACTCCGCTCAGGACAGGTTTCGCGGGAATGACAAATAAGAAAGGAACTCTGTTACTTGATCAAAGTCGAAGACAAGTTTTGCGGGGATGACTGGAGTTTGAACGTGATACAATTTTGAAGGAAGGATAATTAAATGGCGCTATTGTTAGGGTATGATGTTGGGAGCTCGTCGATAAAGGCGACGCTGATAGAAAGCCAGACAGGTAAGGTGTTGGCGAGTGCGACTTCGCCGGAGAAGGAGTTAGAGATTATCGCAAAAGAATCGGGCTGGGCTGAGCAGGAGCCTGCGGTCTGGTGGAAGCATGTTAAAGAAGCGACCCGACAGGCTGCTTCTCAAATCCGAAATTCGAAATCCGAAATCCGAAATTTAGAGGATGTGGAGGCGGTCGGGATTTCTTATCAGATGCATGGATTAGTTTGTGTGGACAAGAATCGAGAGGTGTTGAGGCCATCTATAATATGGTGCGACAGCAGAGCAGTGCAAATCGGCGAGAAGGCGGCGGCGGATATCGGGACAGAAAAGTGCCTTAAGAGCCTGTTCAATCTGCCGGGTAATTTTACGGCGTCGAAGTTAAAGTGGGTGATGGAAAATGAGCCGAAGGTCTATTCGAGAATTCATAAAATAATGCTGCCGGGCGATTATATTGCGATGAAGATGACAGGCGAGATAAAAACGACGCCATCCGGTTTGTCCGAAGGGATAATGTGGGATTTCGAGAAAGACGGATTAGCGGAATTCGTCTTGGAAAACTACGGAGTCTCTACGGAGTTGATAGCCGAGAGGGTTCCAACGTTTTCCATCCAGGGTGAGCTGACAAAAGGTGCTGCAAGTGAATTAGGCCTTAAAGCCGGAACGAAGGTGAGCTACCGGGCGGGGGACCAGCCTAATAATGCTCTGTCGCTTAGCGTATTGCAGCCGGGCGAAATTGCAGTTACCGCTGGCACTTCAGGTGTGGTGTATGGAATCAGTGATAAGAAAAACTACGACCAACTCTCGCGAGTAAATATATTCGTTCACGTCAATCATTCAACGGGGGAGCCGAGATACGGTGTATTGTTGTGCCTTAACGGGACGGGGATTCTGAATAGCTGGCTGAAGCATAATTTTGTCGGTGGTGAGGGATTAGACTACGAGCAGATGAATGAGTTAGCGGCGGAGGTTTCGGTTGGGTCTGATGGATTAGTGATACTTCCTTACGGCAACGGGGCTGAGAGGACCTTGGAAAACAGGAATATAGGGGCATCTGTTCACGGGTGGAATTTTAATATGCACAAGAAAGCGCATTTTCTGCGGGCAGCTCAGGAAGGAATCGTCTTTGCGCTGAATTACGGGCTTGGGATAATGCGCGATATGGGGATTGAGCTGGAAACGGTCAAGGCGGGAAATGCGAATATGTTCTTAAGTCCGTTATTTGCGGAGGCCTTTGCCACGATTACCGGCGCGACCGTAGAGCTTTACAATACCGACGGCTCGCAGGGCGCCGCGAGGGGGGCGGGAATCGGTGCGGGTATTTATAAAGGGGCCGATGATGCCTTTGTGGGTCTGGAGCCGGTTAAGAGCGTCGAGCCTAACCAAAAGTTGGCAGAAGCCTATCAACAAGCGTACGGAAGATGGGAAGATGTTTTGAAAGGGCAGTTAAAAAATTAAGAGCACAAGGCATAAGTGCATAAGTCATAAGTTACAAGGTTGAGGCCACCCCCAAACAAGTTTGAGGGTGCCACCCTGTCGGGGGACAGAAAACGGAATACGGAGTATGGAAGGCGGACGGCAGAAGACAGAGGACAGAAGATAAGTGGAAAAATAAAAAATCAATTGAAAAGGAGTAATTAGAATGGCAGAAAAATCTTTACATAGTATATGCAGGTGGACGTTTAATCCGGGTAAGGGCGGGTTTGTGCCGGGTGATATGCGGCCGGAATGGGGCGGCAAATTCGGTACGCCGGAAATGATTAAGCTCGTAGCAGATAAAATCGCTCCAAGGATACCTGATAACGTCGAATTAGGCATAGAGATGCACTACGATGCGGAAGTCGATGATGACAATGCCGCGGCTGTGGCGGATGCACTTGTGGATTCGGGATTGTATTTGGCGATGATTACGCCGGGGGCGCATTGTCATTTTGGATACGGTGGAGTTGCGTCTTTAGACCCGACAGAACGAAAGGCCGCTGAAGAATTGGGCACGAAAACAGTTGACCTGGCATACGGTACTTTGAAGAAGGCTTGGCATCCGGATGAGGACAAAGCACCGGCGCTTATAATCTGGAACGGCTCGTTCGGTTATGACATTGCGACAGTCGGCATTCGGCAGATGTATCAGAATCTCAAGGAGAGCATCGCAGGGTTATGTAAATACGAAGAGAAACAAGGCGGCAGCTTATATATAGGGTTTGAACCGAAGCCGAATGAGGGGCATCCGGCTATGCTAATCCCTACGGTGGCAAGTGCATTGTTGTTCTGGCGAAAAATCGAGGACGAGTTCGGGGTACCCAGAGAAAAGAAAGGCGTGAATAAAGAGTTCGGACATTCGGAGATGATAGGGCTTGACCACGTGGCAGATACGGTTGAAGAGTTGGATAACGATATGATGGTGCATATGCATCTAAACAGCCAGGGGTACAACGATGGTATTATTCTTGGTGGGCCGGGCAAATATGATATTGACCACGGTACGCGGGTCAATGGTATGAACGTCGCTATTGCGGGGCTTATTCAGCAGGCGGGTTTCAGCCGATGGAAAGGCCATGATATGCAGACACGGGCGTACGATAATGTTGAGCAGGGAATCGACCGCGTGGTAAGAAGTGTGCTGAGTTGGGAAGCGTGTGAAAAAGCGGCGCGAGAATTAGATACAGCCGGTCTGATGAAGGCATTAGCCGAACGAGAAACCGCTAAAGCCGAAGATATGATGCGAGCGGCAGTGGTCAACGCTCAGCATTATTTCGATGAAATGTATAGGTAATTAACAAAACTTCAGTACTTACCTACAGGGTCAAAAGCATAATAGCTTTATGTTCTTGACTTTTCAGACAATTAGCATTGCATCACCGTAGGAATAGAAACGGTATCGCTGCTCGATAGCGTGGCTGTAAGCGGCCAGGATGTTCTCCAGGCCTGCGAAGGCGGCGACCAGTGCGAGGAGGGTAGATTTGGGCAGATGAAAATTCGTTATCATTGCATCGGTGATTTTGAATTTATAGCCGGGCTTTATGAACAAATCTGTTGTGCCGCTTGCGGCTTTTATTTGTGAGCCGGCGGCTATCGTCTCGAGGGTTCGGGTCGAGGTTGTGCCGACAGGAATTATTCGTCCGCCTTTGCTTTTTGCCGTATTTATTATCCGGGCATTTTCCTCGTCAATACTGAATCGCTCCTGATGGATTTTGTGGTCTTCGAGGTTTTCCGTGGTTACCGGCTTGAATGTGCCTGTTCCGACGTGCAGAGTTATGTATGCAAAACAGATTCCGGTCTGTTTCAATTGCTCGATAAGGTGGTCAGTGAAGTGTAGCCCGGCGGTTGGGGCCGCAACGGCGCCGGCTTTACGAGCGTAAACCGTCTGGTATCGCAGTTTATCCATTTGGGCGACAGTTAGGTCGTCATCTCGTTTAATGTACGGGGGCAGCGGTGGAAAGCCGATTTTATCGAGGACGGTTTCAGCGTCCGCCTCTGTCTTCAGCCTTAGCAGGCATCTGCCCTTGGATTGCTTTTCGAGCAGTACGGCTTTGCAAAAATCGCTCTTTTGTTTGTCTCTTAGAATAAGAATCTCGCCGGGATTTAATTTACGGGTACCTTTTAACATTATATCCCAGGTTCTATCAGAGTTTTGGGCGAGGAATAAACCTTCGAGTTTTCCTCCGGTAGTGCGACGTGCAAAAAAACGGGCGGGCAAGACTTTTGTGTCGTTGAGCACAAGGCAATCGCCAGGCGACAGAAAATCTCCAATATTGCCGAATCGGCTGTCGAGAATTTCACGGGTAGTGCGATTGAGAACCAGCAGTCGCGATTCGCTTCGAACAGGAAGAGGGTGCTGGGCGATCAGCTCAGGTGGTAAGTAGTAATTTAGCATTTCTGTCTTCATAGCCAAACGTTATCAGACCGTTAGTAAAATAACAAAAAAAATTTGGTTGAATAATATGCTAATTCAGGCGTTTGGGCAGCGGTATAAAGATTCCTGCAAAAGCGGTTCGATGTGAGGGACGATAGTAATACTAATAATACGAATCCAACTTACAGGAATAGTTTTTCAAAGGTCTGGGTTATGTCTTCAAGAAATTATTTTGACAGAGAAATAACTTCAATCACAGCTTTGGGCAGGAATGAGCTTACGCGACGAATTAGAAGTTTCAGAGGCCGATTTAAGTTGGATTTTACCGAAGATTACCTCAGCAATATCAGTGTTGACAGATTAAGACATATCCTTTTGGCTGCGTTAATAAACGCCAAACCGCACAGTTAGAAAACCATATCAAAACCGTCGGTCCTTAGACGAGCTGGAAAGAGGCTCTCTTGTTGTCCCCGATGTACTATTGCTTAGCTCTTGGCCAGATGTTTGGGCCTGGCCTGAGGATGATAGCAACGAGCGGTTGGTTTGAGTAATAAGAAGAAAGGCGGACATTGCATCCGCCTGTAATCCCAAACAGCTATGTTGTTGTCTGCTTAGTGGAAAAACTAAGTACGCTTAGTACCACACGGTTGGCTCATAGCCCAGTCCTCCCCAGCAACCTTTCTGAATGTAGTGCAAATCCATCTTTCCCGCATCAGATGTCGGTGAGTAATTGTTTCCTGGGTGTCCCCGTTGGCGGTCCCTGCCCATCTTTATGGTATCGATGCCTCTCCACTTATGGTAGTCAGCATGGCCGTCCGCAAAAGACAATGTTACGCCGTCTCCGTGTCGTACCGGTGGGTCGTCCCACCATTGCTCATTCACGTAATGGACAGCGAAGCTGACAGAAGTGACCCAGCCCTCGTCAATGAAAACGAGCCTTAATGCGTGTGAGCCCTGAATATCTGTTGTCCTTTTGAGGAATACACCCAGTTTTCCGGTACCGGTTTGCTCCTTGCCATTGACGGCATTCGTACCAGCATACGTCAGCATTTCTCCGCGAGTACCGGTTGGGCAGCGATAAAGGTCTATGTCCCTGACATACTCCCAGAGCGCGCCGTCTTTGATAGCTTCTACTTGTTGTGCCTCCGGCATCTGTCCGCCGGCCCCATAGTCATCAGCCCAACACCTACCGACCCAGGGTATTTCATATGGCGGATTGCTGAGGCTGCCGCGGGTAGTACCTGCTTGGGCGCTGACGATTTTACCGTCGTTTTCATCCGCATACATAATCCACGCAAGTGACAGTTGCTTGAGATTGTTGAGGCAAACTGCCCGTTTGCCCTGCTCTCTGGCCCTTTGTAGTGCGGGCATTAATATCGCCATTAGAACCGCAATAATGGCAATTACCACCAGCAGCTCTATCAGGGTAAAGGCCGTTAGAAAACAACGTCTTACTTCTAACGGAGTAAAGGCTTTTCGTCTTTTCATATTGATACTCCTTCTATATTTTTTGTTGGTTGATTTTTTGCGATGTTGTTTTATAAGCTCAGTATAATCTTTTGTGGGTTTTTAAGCAACGGTTTTTTAGAGTACTCCATACCATGAAAAAGGAAGGCTTCTGTAAAATTACAGGTTAGGCATACTTTGGAAAGAAAAAAACGTTTTTTTTGTTTTTTTCTTTTCAAACAGTAAGCTCTTGCACAATGAACAGTTACAAGATTATTTAAGAAAATCAAAAAAACAATTTTCTTAAATAATATATGCCTAACCTGTAATTTTGCAGAACTCATATAAAAAAGGCGGACATTGCGTC
This sequence comes from uncultured Pirellulales bacterium, assembly GCA_964417935.1. GTDB lineage: Bacteria > Planctomycetota > Phycisphaerae > Sedimentisphaerales > Anaerobacaceae > NIOZ-UU13. The sequence continues at coordinate 32,195 of CAYQKF010000018.1, read as the reverse complement.
CGCCTGTAATCCCAAACAGCTATGTTGTCTGCTTAGTGGAGGAACTCAGTAAGCTTAGTACCACACGGTTAGGGTATAGCCTAATTTCCCCCAACAACCCCCCAACAAACCATCTGCGCCCATTCCAAATCCTCATTGCCCGGCTGGGACGCACTGGCATAGTCGGGATTCACACCCTCATAAGGCGGCAGCAGCAAGGCAAGATCCCTTGTACGCTTATCCACCCACTTATGGTAGTCACTATGCCCATCTGCAAAAGACCAGTTCGTCCCATTACTGTGTCGAATCGAGGGGATATCCCACCACATCGGCTTATCATGCCAAACATTCCAGGGGCCGCAGGGGCCGCATGCCCACTGGCCTTCGTCAACAAAAACTAACCTTTCGAACGGCTTGCGAATCTGCAACCTGTTTTTAAAACACAACTCCTTGGGACGTTCCCCGTCAACCGGGATGCTGCCCCACATAGAGCTAACAATGGAGTACGTTTGCAATTCTCCGCGAACACCGGCTGGGCACTTGTAGAGTTTGATATTCTTTATGTATGGAAACAGCACTCCGGATTCCATAGCCTCTATTTGCTTAGCCTCAGGAGCATTGCGGCCGGCCATTACCCAGGAATACTGCCTGCCAAAGTGGGCCGTACAAATCTTGTCGTCGTTATCATCTGCGTACATTATCCACCCAAGCGTCAACTGCTTTAAATTGCTAAGACAAACCGCGCGTTTACCCTGTTCTCTGGCAGCTTGCAGCGCAGGTATTAATATCGCCATCAATAAGGCAATGATGGCGATTACAACCAGAAGCTCTATCAGGGTAAATCCTACTCTGCGAAGTCGCCGACGCTCCAGAGCTTTGGCGACGGAGCGTACGTCGTTACATAGGATGAGGCCTTTTCCTTTGTTCATAATTATACTCCTTCTTTATTTTTTGTTAGTTTATTTATAGATTAGTTGGTGTATAACCCAATCTCCCCCACGTGGCCTTCTGCATCTTTTGCAAATCAGCCAGGCCCTCGTTGGTAGTAGGCGCATAATGATGCGGCGGGTTTGCCATCTTGCCGACCTTTATCGTCTCTGCTCCTCTATACTTCCAGTAATCGCTGTGGCCATCAGCGAAAGAGACGTTCGTGCCGTCACCATGTCGGACAAACGGTGGGTCCCACCATTGGGGAATAACGTAATGAATAGCGTAACTATCCGGAGTTATCCGTCCTTCGTCAAGAAAAACGAGTCTATATGCCGGAGCGGGGACGGTAATCTCTGTTCTCCTCTTAACCATCAACACCGTTTTGCCCACTCTGACCCCCTTGTTACCACTATAAGTTCCAGCTGCATCGAAACAACCATTCATACCATAACCTGTGGTGTACGTGCGCATCTCTCCACGAATACCGGTCGGGCACCGGTAAAGCTTTTCGTTTTTGCAGTATGTAAATAGCGCTCCGAGCCGGATAGCTTGTATTTGTATGTCTTGCGGTCGTTGTTCTCCCTGCATGAAATTAGAGGCGCAATCGTTGCCTACCCAATAGCGCTCGCCCTTATGAGGACCAGATGTGGGCACGGGTGCAACGGGGTCGGCGGTAGGGGCCCAATGGGCTTCGCCGTTAACAATCCTGTCATCGTTATCATCCGCATACATAATCCATGAAAGTGTGAGCTGCTTTAGGTTGCTCAGGCAGGCGGCGCGTTTACCCTGCTCCCGGGCCCTATTCAGCGCGGGCATCAGTATCGCCATCAATATGGCAATAATGGCGATTACCACCAGAAGCTCAATTAATGTAAAAGCTCTTCGTTTGCCCATGATAGTGTTCCCTGCATATCTCTTCGTAGGAGAAGGAAAGCAGGCCCAGCCAGACCCTCCGGGTGGGAATTGTTAGGGGACTTGGACCAACATTTCCCGGATACTCCCAGAGTGTTTCCACTCCTTCCTGCTTCCCTTTCAGAACTACTTTACTTTTGATAATCCTGTTTTATAAGTATGACAAAATCAGAACTTCTTTGCCTGCTTTCATGCAGTGGTCATTCTTTTCAGTAGTCCTTAAAATTTCTCGTCCAACCCGCCAGTTGGTCGCCCCACCGTCCGGCGGCAATCCCCAAAGCATCTCACCTGGATGGCCCGCCGAAAATCAATAAGCACAAAAAATCATGCGTACGGCTTTGGCTAATACCCTAATCTGCCCCAGATAGCCTTCTGCATCTTTTCCAAATCCTGCCTGCCCACATCGGTGGTAGGCTGAAACTGGTGCAGCGGGTTGGCCATCTTGCCAATTTTTATCGTCTCGATGGCATTCCACTTCCAGTAAGCACTATGTCCGTCTGCAAACGAGACATTGGTCCCGTCACCGTGTCGGACATGGGGCGGGTCCCACCATCGGGGATTAACGTAATGCGTAGCATAGCTATCCGGAGTTACCCGGCCTTCATCAAGAAAAACTATTCTATATGATGGGCCAGGGACGCTAATCTCCGTTCTCTTCTTAACCCACAATACTGTCCTGCCTACTCTCACCCCCACGTTACCGGAGTAAGTCCCATCCCTGCGAAGACCATTCATAGAATCGCCTATGGTGTAGGTCCGCATCTCTCCACGAATACCGGTTGGGCACTGGTAAAGTCTTTCGTTTTTGCAGTATGGATATAGTGCACCGGCTTTGATAGCTCTTATTTGTACGTCCTGCGCTAATTGTTCCCCCTGCATGTAACCAGGTGCGCAATCGTCGCCACACCACCATGGTTCTCTCGTGTGGCGGGAGGGTAGGCTGGGCATAGGATTGCTCTTGTCGCCGCTATAGGCAGCTTCACCGTTAACAATCTTGTCGTCGTTCTCATCCGCATACATAATCCACGCAAGTGCCAACTGCTTCAAATTGCTAAGACAAGCCGCGCGCTTGCCCTGCTCTCTGGCCCGATTCAGTGCCGGCATCAATATCGCCATCAGAATCGCGATAATGGCAACAACCACCAAAAGCTCTATCAGGGTAAAGCCTTTTTGTTTATCCATGATAATACTCCTTGCCTTATTTTTAGTTAGCATACTTATTATAATTCTAAATCTTTTTATGTGGTGATTATTTTTAATAATCTTTATAATGTCTCATCCATACCGGCCAGTCACCTGGATTCTTACCGCCGGCTTGTGTATGGGGGCCGTTCACATCGTAACCACGGCTCCACTTGAGCGTCCACAATTCCTTAAGCCCAACCTTTCTGACGGTCCAATCTGCAAAAAGGCAGTTTACAAACGCATTGTGCCGGTCAACGCAGACGCGGTTCATCTCATTTGTATTAGGGGTATCCGCCGGGCCGGCCCCAGTTGGTGGAGGTTGGTCGTTTTCCCTTGGCCAGGAATCAACCCACCAACTACCTGTAAAGACCGGAACATTATTTGCACCTTTGACCTGGTGAGTACCCCAGTGCCAATCGGCCGGTGTCCGGCCCCAGCCGTTGTTCCTGTTGCCGGACTGGATGGAGGCCAGGATATTTAACATCCAGCCATTCAGGCCGTAGCTGCCTACATCGTTGGCGGTTTCCCAGGCTACAATGGACCAGGTGCCTTGCGGGATACCTCCCTGTGGGCGTGGTTTTGTGGCCTGTGGGCAAAGCCACATCTTGTCACTGAAATCCTTGGTGTAGGGTCTCATGGTTTCCCGCCAGAATTCACCTGAACCCATGCCGCTGCGCGTTCCATTCAATTCGCCGGTAAAGAAATACGTGTCATTGTCGCCGCAATACATCGCAAACATAAGGCCCCATTGATTCAGGTTTGCCAAACAGGCGACGGTTCTTGCCTGTTGTTTAACCCGTTGCAGTGCCGGCATCAGGATTGCCATCAGGAGCGCGATAATAGCGATTACCACCAGAAGTTCTATCAGGGTAAAAGCTCTTCGCTTGACCATAATAATACTTCTTCTGTTGTGTAGTTTGTCAAAATCGCATTTTGTAGTTTTTGTGCGACGGTTGTTTTCTAATAATCTTTAAGGTGCTTCAACCATTGTGGCCAGTCGCCCGGCTGTACGCCGCCGGCTACAGTCCAGGGGCCTGCCGTGTTGCATTTCCTGTGCCACTTGAGCGTCCACAACTCCTTAAGTCCTATCTTCCTGGCAGAGAAATCCAAAAAAATGCTGTTCACAAACCCTTTGTGTCGATTGAGACAGACCCGGGACATGTTCGTGTTTCCCTCCCATACCTGACCATCAAAATCCGGAGGTGGGTCGGTGTGCTGCGGCCAGAAATTATACCGCTGGCCACCCAAAAACAGCGGCACATAACCGGCACCTTTAACATTGGGAGTCCTCCAGTGATTCGTCCCGCCAGGATTCTGTTCCGGCAGCTTATTATTACACCAGCCATTTATCCCGTAGCTGCCGCGCATAGGTTTTAACCACCCAATCCGTTCGTGGGCAGTGCCCGGCCCATAGTAGCCCCAGGCTGAGGTCGAGCCACGGAACGTTCCTCGCAGACCCGTAGGAGTGCCATTCTCAAGAAACCAGGGTTTTGTGGCCTCCGGACAGCAGGTAAAGTCACTGTCCCACTTGTAGTACGCTCCCATCGCTCTTACCCACCGATTATCATCATCAGTACCCAAACGACCTTTGAACCCTTCCATAAAATAACCGTCGTAGTCATCGACATACATCGAGAAGTAAATAGCCCACTGCTTAAGCTTGACCAAACAAGCAACGGTCCTCGACTGTTTCTTCACGCGCTGCAGAGCCGGCGTCAGTATCGCCATCAATAACGCAATAATGGCAATTACCACCAGAAGCTCTATTAGTGTGAATCCCACTCTGAGAAGTACATAGCTATGTAGCACGAGCCCCTTTTGTCCGTTCATAATGGCACTTTTTGCTTTTGTTGCTCACCCGTTGAGATGCTCAACAAAAGCATAGTATTTCGCTAATTTTGTATTCCTATGTTAATTTAGGCTATTTTGCCGAACACAATATTATACCCCCAAACATGATTTTCCGCAATAGCAAAATAGCTCAAACACAGGTTTTTTTTAAGACACTGCGAAACAAGACAAGCCAATGTGGGATGTTATAGACAGTGTAATAAAGCCTCATAAGTATTTATAACAGATGGTCTTGAAGCTCATAGCCTATGCGAATTACCGAGAGCATGAAAGACATCTGAGTTTGAGATAAATTTTGCTTGAAGTGAAGTATCAAATCTGTTATAAGAAACGATGGTGAGGTTTGTCCTTGGACATTGAATCTGCTGCATTTCTATATGGCAGTTGACTTTAGTTTTTTGAAGGATGGAGGTATTAGCAAATCGTAAAACTTATCCCGGGCAAAAATAAACGATTTGCGATTTGTGATTTTTTAAATTTTCTATCTTTGGAAACATCGAGTGTTTTGGTGTGTGGCCAAAGCATAATTAGCAATTATTTTTAATTTTCTGAAAGAGGACTATTATGTCTAAGAAATTGATTTATTTGGCTTCTTTTGTCTTGGTGCTGGGTCTGGTTCCGACGAGCATAGCCAATGCTGCTGAGCCTGGTCTTGTCGGCTGCTGGAGGCTTGATGAGGGTTCCGGCACTACTGTCTCTGATTCTTCCGGCTATGGTAATCATGGCACCTTCGGCCCTCAGCCATATGACCCGCAGTGGGTGCCAGGAATGGTTGGGTATGCACTGGAGTTTGATGGTGATGATTATGTTGACGTAGGCAATTCCAGCATGCTGAATTTCGGAACAGACAATTGGAACGTAACTGGGTGGATAAAAACCGTTGGTGAAGGGACCCTGTTTGGCAATGGAGCAGACCACAGTGGTGGCATACGATACCAACTACGTGTGAGGAATGGGCACGCAGTCCTGACCCTGGATGATGACATCACAAAGGTAGAAGAAGAGGGCGGCACCAGTGTTGCCGACGACGTTTGGCATCATCTGGCCGCGTTTAGAGATGGAACCACGGCGCTTGTATATGTCGATGGTATGCTGGACATAACCCTTACCTTACCCGACGGATACGACCTTTCGGGGACAACTCAGTATAATGCCTATATTGGGGCGGTTACAGACAACAGGGACCCGACCGGCAACACGCTGGAAAAGTTGTACACCGGGCTAATCGACGATGTGCGGGTTTACAACCATGCTCTATCCGAGGCCGAGATTGAGGTTGTTATGACTGGCGAGCCTCCCATGGCTCCGGCAAAGGCCTCCACTCCGAGCCCGAGAGATGGGAAAGAAGATGTGCCCCGGGATGTGGTTCTTAGCTGGAGGCCGGGAAAATTTGCGCCGGCAACAAACGGGCACAAAGTTTACTTCAGTGAGGATTTCAAGGATGTCAACGATGGTGTTGGCGGTGCCATCCAGGATGTTGGCAGCTATACTCCACCAGCGATTCTTGAATTTGCAAAAACTTACTACTGGCGGGTAGATGAGGTCAATGGCCCGCCAGACTACACGATATATCAAGGTGATGTCTGGAGCTTTACGGTAATCGACCACATTCTTGTGGACAATTTCGAGAACTACAACGACTACGGACCCCACAGGATATTTGACGTGTGGATAGACGGATGGGGCGTGACGGCAAACGGCTCCACGGCTGGTTATCCTGAATCTCCTTTTGCCGAGACAAATATTGTTCACGGCGGCGGTCAATCGATGCCGTATTTCTACAACAACGATGCTTTCGCCAAGTATTCTGAAGCAAGCATGACGTTGACCTCACAGCGTGACTGGACGGCGCAGGGTGTTAAGGCATTATCGCTGTGGTTCAGAGGTCATCCGGCGTATATGGGCGGCTTCGTGGAAGGACCAACCGGCACTTACACGATGACCGCAGAGGGCGCGGATATCTGGGGTAATTCCGACCAGTTCCACTTTGCGTTCAAGCAGATTTCCGGTGCCGGCTCGATTATAGCAAAGGTCGAGAGCGTGGAGGACACGCACGAATGGGCAAAAGCCGGCGTGATGATTCGTGATACGCTTGAGCCGGATTCGAGTCATGCAATGATGGCCGTCACGCCCGGTAACGGAGTTTGGTTCGGGCGTCGCACAGAGACGGGTGACAGCAGCAGCGATAGTGAAGCTGGAATCACAGCGCCGCAGTGGGTGAAAATAGAGCGTACTATAGGCGGCCTTGTAAGGGCCTTCTATTCGGCGGACGGCAATACCTGGACACAACTGGGTGCGCCTGAGCCGGTTACTATGAATACACCTGTGTATATAGGTTTGGCGCTAACCAGCCATAACTCCGGTGTAGCATGCGAGGCCAAATTCTCCAACGTTAGCTTTCCCAATACAACTGTTGGTCCGCAGTGGACCAACCAGGACATCGGGTTGCTCAGTAATGAGGCTCAGCCGATGTACGTAACTGCCGAAGATGGCAGCGGCACGACTGCCGCGGTATATCACGATGATCCCAACGCATCGCTGATAGACACCTGGACGGAATTTAATATCGACCTGAAAGACTTCAGTGACCAGGGCGTTAACCTGAATGATATCGGAAAGCTCTCTATTGGCTTCGGCGATAAGGACAACCCACAGCCTGGTGCAGGTCTGGTGTTCTTTGACGATATTCGGCTGTATCCGCCAAGATATGTTCCCGACAAGATAACACCGCTCGCGGCTGATTTTACTGATGATGGAGTAGTTGACATTAAAGACCTTGAGATAATGTCCAATGACTGGCTGCAAGGCGATTACACTATTTATGCAACGACTCCCAGCGCCGCTATCGCCTTATGGGCATTTGACAACAACGCCAACGACAGCGAAGGCAGCAATAATGGGATTCCGCATGGTAATCAAAGCTACGTAGACGGCAAGTTCGACCAGGCAATTAGCCTCGACGGTGACGATTATGTGGACTGCGGCAATCCAGCCGAGCTTGATTTCGCGACAGGCGATTGGTCTATCTGTGCGTGGATAAACACAACGCAGTCTGACGATACATTCACTATCTTCGCCAACGGAGGAGATAACAGTGGCGGAATATGTTACACACTGGGTATAGGCGAAGAAGGACTGGACGGTGTAGTTACCCTGACCACGGATGACGATACTACGAAGGTACAGGCAATAAGCAGCACTTTGGTTAATGATGACCAATGGCATCATGTCGTCGGGCTAAGAGCCGGAAATACGACGCAAGTATATGTCGATGGAGTATTAGATGGAACTAATACGCTTCCTGTCGGCTACGACCTTTCCGGGACATCTCAGCATAATGCTTATGTCGGAGCCATAACGGACAACAGCGATGCTACAGGTAACACATTGGAGAAGTTCTTTGTCGGGACTCTCGACGATGTGCGCATCTACAACTATGCTCTATCGCCTGCTGAGATATTGGGCGCTATGGGTCAAAACGAGTTGTATGTTCCGTTAACATCGCCGGCTAACATCTACGACGAAGAGCCGATTAACTCCAAGAAGGTTAATTTCAAGGACTTTGCAATCCTGGCAGATGAGTGGCTCGAACAACCAGTCTGGCCAAAATGGTAATCAGTGTTGGTAGGAAGTTACCTGGATTCCTGCTTACGAAGCGGTGATATAAAAAAGCGCATGTTACGGGGCCCATACCGAACCAATCAGTATAGGCCCCGAAATGATGCAAATCCTGCCCATCATCCCGCGCAAGCGGCAAACGCAGCTATCGTATCGACGCCATGTCAAAACGGCTTGTCAAACGACGCAGTTTGGCCGGCTAGCCCGGCGATCTCTGCGTATGACAAAACACGGTTGTAGATCAGAGCATCATCCACCTGGCCCGGGAAGGACAGGGTACTTGTGATACGGCTGCTCACATGAACGCGGTCGGCGCGGATAGAGAGATCCGATTCTCCTGCTGCAACCGGGTCGAATGCCTGGATCAGCAGGCCGAAGCGCGCCAGGTCGCGCGCCGTCGTGACGAATCCCACGGCGTTGGCCTTGGGGTGGTCCGACGCCCACGGCCGCGGCTGCCAACTCGAATCGCCCATGCCGATGCGATCGGTCAGCCAGGCGCCGGTCAGCTCGTTGTTGTTCATGCCCGACGCGGCCGCCACCGCGCGCAGCAACATGCCGTAGGCCGCGGTGTTGTAGAACCACTTCGTGCCCGGTTCTTTTTCGTGTTTCAGCACCACGGTCAACCCGCTGCTCATCGTGATGAGGTGGCGGATGGTGATCTTGTCTTCTTGGGCGGCCGGGGCGTTTGACAGCACATCAAACGCCCCGGCAAGCTCACTTGTCATTGAGAAACCAAGGGGATCTGTCAATTGAGCTTGATCTACGGTTCAGTCAGAGAACTGTCCTTCAGCCAATCTTCCTGTAATATCGCCAAATCTAGATCATCGACGATGCAGTCACCATTGAGATCCCCAGGATACCCCACGTAATCGGGCAGCGACTGGGCCGCCTCACAACCGTCGTGATACACGTTGATCGTAACTGTGTCCGAACCGGAGTATTCACCGTCAGAGGCCTCCAACTGCAAGACATATTCGCCGTAGGCTGACAGGGTAATACTCATATCCTCGGCGCTCGGATCGGCAATCACGGCATCAGGGCTGTTGGGATCGTCGGGTTCGCTGACCACCGTCCACTGCACAGTAGTAGCGTCTTCATCGGTGACGGTAGCGTCCAGATTCTTTGTCATTACGCCATCGACCAGCCAAGTCACTGCATTCGCGCCGGCATCCACTTCGGGAGGCAGATTATCTGCGATGAAGCTAAAAACAGACCCAAAAATCGGATCGTTGGGATCGCCAACATACGTGTCGACCGCCCAGTAGTACTGCGTCTTTGGTTGAGCTTGCACGGCAACGGAAGTCACGTTCTGCTTGTTGACGACCTGGATGGCTGCCGGGTCTGTAAACCATTGCAGCGCTTGCAGGTCGTCGGTGAAGTAGACGTCAACCGCCACCGGCTCACCCGGCACGAGCGGGTCAGGCAACGTCCAGCTTAGCTCGACCGCGCCGGCTCCTACGGCACTACGGTCGGCCGGAAACGGATTGAGATTGTGGAGGGCTGTCAATGTGGTCTGGCCTGCATTTGTGACGTCATAATCCAGGTTCAGCGTGCCTTGGCCTTCATAGGCCGTAATCCAGCCGTTGTCAATGTATCCCTGGACGACCGCAAGGTCATTGCCGTTCAGTATCAGCGTACCGGCTCCGACGTCCATTGTGCCCACAATCTCGGTGCCGGCAACCTGTTTCATGTTTAGGCTTCCGGCACTGAGAATTCCACCATCCAGATTCACATGCCCCGCACCGTTATGCGGTAGGACGATGGTTGGGGCTGTGATAGTCCCGCCGGTCATATTGACGGCGCCCACACCCGTATGCCCCACGTAGAGGTTACCGCCGGCCATTATGTCGCCACTTATCATGTTAAGTGTCCCTTGAGCACTAGCTTGCCGGGCCACGACAATAAAGCTGGATGTCGTGAGGGTCCCACCGTCCACTGTCAAGTCACCGGTCTGATCCGCTCCAATCCATCCATCAAGGCCGACGGCGCCTTCGTTGACGAGCGTCGGGCCGGGTACCGTCGTTATTCTGAACTTGTCGGCTTCGGTTGGGGGGGCGCCCGTACTCCAGTTTTCCGGCGTGCTCCAGAGGTCGTCGGCGCCATTACCAGTCCAGTTCACGACAGCAGCCTGAACGTCAACCATCAGCCCCAGCACCAAAACAAATGAGGCCAAACATATCAATTTCTTAACACACATAATCATTCTCCTCTACAAAAAGTTCAAAAATGTTCGTCTCGGCTCCTGATGTATCCAAGCCAAGCCACAGGACTTTTCTCTTATAACATCATTATCCTCCTGCAATAATTAACACGTATTTCTCAAATGCCCAATCGATTCGACTAATCTCTCCTAAAGTTTCGGCACGCCACCATGCTTCTTCCCACAAACGATCTTCCTGAATTTCTTCCATCTCTTCAGTAGGATTGTCATACAATGTGCCGGCATAATTGTATTCTGTTTTTTATTTTCCAGGGAGATATTCAAAAAGCAGATTTCAGAGCGACTTCAGTTTGCGAATGATGAAATCATAATGAGATTTATATTCTGTAACTGGCGGTCCATCTACGTACTGTAGATGACATTCCATTCCCAGCTTGTCCATTGCTTCTTTCAATTTAATTCCCATTATAGGGTGATGCACCCATATAGAAAAAGGGGTTTTCTCATTTACAGGTTCGTTTGGGCCATTGTAAAAAAGATAAATCGGTGGATCATCTGGTGTCAAATGAGTGATAGGAGAAGCGTCCAAACTGAGAGACTCTTGCTTAGCCGTTTGTTGTCGTCCTTGGCCCGGGTATTTCAAGGTCAGTGACTTCACTCCGAACCATTTTAACAAAGTCTGACCATGAACGCAAGATTGACCGCCCCTTGGTGCCAATACCTGAAGACGGGAAGACTCTCGGAGTACGGGGTCTTTATGATCAGGTTGTGCCAGATCAGGATGAAACCCCAGCCACATTAACATTTGCCCTCCTGCAGAACCGCCTGTAGCTGCAAACTTAGTTTTGTCCAGGTTATACTTTGAGGCATTATATCTTAAAAACTGAAGCGCTCGTGCTCCATCGTGCACAATAGCCGGATACATGTTTTTTCCTTCGTCAAAACGTCCTTTTCCTTCTTCTTTGAACCGATAGTTTATAGAAGCTACGGAGATTCCCTCCTTGTTCATATTTTTAATCAAGTCACTGCTAAAGTTTCTTTTATCCCCACTCCTAAATCCTCCTCCATGAATATTGACCAACAAAGGGGTCGGTTTATCAGAGGGCACCAGCCATAAGTCCAGTACGTTTCGGGAATGAGGTCCATAAGCCACGTCAGAATGCGTAGGAGGGGGTATTTCTTTCTTTTGTCTTTTTTCTCGACGCTGTTTTTTCTGGAAGGCTTTTGCCTCTTCCTCAGTCAACGTTCCGTCTTTATTCGTATCTGCCTGCGGGAATTTCTTAAGCCAGGCTGCTAACTGTTCTTCTTTAGTCTGCGCAAAAGTCGTTGTTCCAGCTAACGCAATACATAAACACCATATCCACCATTTCTCCATCATACGTTCCTCTATCTGGGATTTCCCATTTACACAGTTAACAAACATAGATTTATCCATACGACACTTATAATCTTATAAAACACCCCTTGAAACATCAAGAGATTCCACTTTTGAAGCCACTTTGCTGAAAATTTGCACGAGAACATGATTTTGTGTGCCTCGCCCTCCTGCCAATCTCAGCTTTTGTACAGACCTCAAGTGCTCGCACCTTCATAAATCCAAGTTGTTCAGCAATTCTTATCATCAGCCATACCCAAGCCGAACAGGCTTCAATCGCCTGATACGTTCAAGGATTTCCTGAAACAACCTTTTTGATACCATCACCTCTGCCATCTGAAATATCACGTAACGGGAATGCCTGATCACCTTGGCGCCAATCTTGATGAGCTTGTCCCGTAGCGTCGTCAGCGACCATTTCTTGACTGACTTGGGCAACGCCAACCGCCTTAAGAAATTACCGAGATTGTAAGCCAAGGCAAACAACTGAAGCCGAACCTGATTATCCACGAAGTCATGGCACGAAAGCCGAGTCCAGTTCAGTGCATACTTGCCTTCCTTAATCCACTGCTCGTCGGTGCCTCGCTTGTTGTAGAACTTCACCACATTGCTGGATTTGAACCGAAGGTTCGTCACAATGAAGCCGACTCGGGGAAAAAGCTCTCCCACATGCCACTCGATCTTGGCGACTACTCTACGAGCGATATTCCAACTGGCTGCTTGATACCGAAAGCTATGATACAGGATAATCTGCTTGAGTGATTTTCGCCGGTGTACTCGATCAACCCATTCACCTGCCAGGTTCATCAATAGCTCCAGGTTCTTGGACTGAGTCAGTACCTCTGTTTCAAATCTTCCCATTGCACTGGTTGATGCGGCAGAGCGTTCTATGGCTCTACCCCCGGCAATATGCCGCATCGCAGGATCAACACATAGACGCTCGGCATCATTGGTGTCGTCATAGCCGGCCAGCCTGCTGTATATCGACTGTCTGAGTAAAGCGGCAAGGCCGTGTTGCGTGTTCTTGCCTGTTCGAATGCCACGAAGTTCTGAGTCAATCGTAGAGGTCAGGCTGAGTGTCTCATCAAGCTCCCGGTAGGCCAACAGTCCGGCGTCACTGGTGACCTTGGTTCCATGAAATTCGAGCCGCAGTCTATGGTCAAATTCGAGCCTTAGAGCGTCCTTTCGTGCTTCACCCATTGGGTTCTCCCATGTCAGATGGTCTAAACTGGCTTGAGTGGCCTCCATAAGCTCTATACTATCAGAATCCTATTGATTTGTCAAGGACTACTTGGGAAATCAAGGTTTAGTATTCTTTGAAATTTCTCATCCAGTTAGGCCAGTCACCGGACTGAACACCGCCTGCCGTAGTCCAGTGGCCGTTAATATTGTACTCTTTGTGCCATTTGAGTTTCCACAATTCCTTAAGCCCCACTTTTTTGACAGACCAGTCCATAAAAACATGGTTGTTAAATCCGTTGTGTCGGTTGATGACGAAATGCATCATTTCCCTGTTGTAGGTAATCCATTGCCCATCGTATTCAGGAGGGTCGCCGCGTGTACCGTTTTCGTATGGACCGCCCCCTCTCCACATCGAATCTCCAAGCACCGGCGCATTGGCTGAGCCCTTGGTATTAGGTGTCCTCCAGTTCCATTAACTTTGAATAACCGGGGTATATGAGAAACGTAAAAAAGGCTGGAGCGAGAAACTCCAGCCTTTGTGAGACAGTTTTTCATTTAGAGTATATACTGCGAACTTATAAAGAATCTACCATCTCACCAAAACCAAGATATAGAGAAGAAAAGAACTCTCAATATAGTTTTAATTATAAGCGATGCTCTGATTTTTGCAAGCAATTTTTTCAAAAATTTTCAATTTTTATCGAGATTTTTTTTGGCAATTTACCGTCTGAATTTCATCTACCACGAAGGGAAAACCCCCCGGTAAAACCGGGGGCTGAATAGGGGGTATTATTCGCCGGTTATGGGGGCGACGCAATAAATGTAAATAAGTGGTTCGGTGCCGGTATTTTTAACGTCGTGGAGCGTCTGCGGGGGTATATATGAAACCTTGCCCTGGCCAACCTGAAAGCAGTTTTCTTCGCCAATCAGCAATTCGCCCTGGCCGGAGAGAAAAATGAGCAGTTCCTCATGATTCTTGGTGCTATGTTGGCCACAGGCTTGGCCGGGAGGTAAATATACTTTGCCCGAGCGCATTCCGCAGGTTTGCGGTTTGCCGTCCAGGAGTTTTTGATTTTCGGGATTTTCGTTCAAATCTATGACGAGAACTTTTTCTGACGATGCCATATAATCTCCTTAAAAACAGTGCTTTTATTGCCAAATGAGCTTATTTAGTGTCTGTTGCGGAAAATAGAAACCGACGATGTCACCCCTGCGAAGTATGTGTTTAGCCTCAGTTGTTTTCTTGGTGGCACGGCCATCTTGGCCGTGTTTTCACGGGCTGGAAGCCCGTGCCACATAAGGAAACTGCTGATTCAGTTGTCTGGCTAAACACATACCCCGCGAAACCTGTCCTGAGCGAAGTCGAAGGAGCAGGGGTCCAGAACGAAAAAGCTGGATTCCCGCTTCCGCGGAAATGACATAAAGAATAGGTTAGTTTGAGTATTTAAAAAATTTTTATTATTTTGTCAATTATATTCTTGATGTGGTAGCACAAATTTGATACTTTTATGTTTCGTAGCACGAATTTGTTATTTTTATGCGCACAATGAAATGGTAAGCGGTCAATTTTTCTTGGAGGATGGATTTATGAGAAGCTTTATTGTTTTAACAGCAGTTTTAAGTTTGGTGCTTGTCGCCGTTGCAAAAGCCGCTCCCACTGTCGCCGAGGTAACTCATTCGGAATTTCAGGCGGTAGATGCCAGCGGTGAACACATGTATAACGCAACCGATAAGGTTATTCTTGAAGGGATTTTGCTGCACAATCCGGCGGACATGTTGGACCCAACGCCTGATGATACTATTACTGAGACGTTCAACCTTGGCGGACAGTGGCAAATATACTTTCAGGGTGAGGGAGAAGACCACGCAGGCACGGCTGTTTGGTTAGGGCAGCTTTATAACAATCTGCCATGGATTTCTCCTGATGGAGGGTATTCAAACGAAGAGTTTATAGCAGAGCTTAGCCGGCTGAACGCCGCTCAATTTAGTCCGGGAGACAGGATACGAGTTACGGGTTATTATCTGTCATACAATGGGAAATTGAATATAAATGAGCAGCATAATAATAATTCCGAGCACGATTTTAGCATTGAACTGGTGGAACGAGGTGTCGGATTGCCTCGCCCGGAAGTTGTTACACTGGATGAGTTAAAAGACGGCGATGACGAGTTCATTTTTGACCCTAACCGGCAAAGTGGCGGCGAGTATTATCAGTCCCGGCTGATAAAAATTGAAGACGTTTACTTCGCGGACGCAAACGACTGGGGTCCGCATGGGGAGCTGGTAATAACCGATGGCACAAAGACTTTCGGCGTGAAATTGGGGCGCGGCAATGGTATTTATGCCGGCTCAAATAATCTGACCGAGCCTTTCGACGTCGTTGGAATTATGGACCAAGAAAGCCCATATTTAACCAGTGGATACCGGTTATATGTGATGAACTATGACGGAAATGGTTCTGTTTTAGCCGGTCGTGAACACCGTATGGCGGATAAGCCGGGTGACATTAATTTGGATGGTGTAGTTGACTTCGTTGATCTTGTCAAGCTGGTCGAGGACTGGCCCAAGTGAGAAACTGATGCGGGAAATTTTACAAAATGGTGTTAAACTATGAAGCGTGGCTTTACTCTAATTGAGATATTGGTGGTTATTTCCATCGTTGCTTTGTTAATGGGGATTTTGCTCCCTGTAATGGGGCAGGCGCGTCTTCAGGCAAAAGTTATTACAGTCAATGCTGAACTGTGTCAAATCGGGATGGCGCTTGAGGCCTATTCGTTTGATAACGACGATAAATATCCACCGACTCGTGTGGACTGTATGCTTGGAGGCCACTTCTATCAGCTTCCTGTTGAGCTGGTTGAGAGTAAATATCTGCCGGCGCCGAGCAGTGATACTTTTATGGCCGCCGGCATAGAGGACAGGTTTAACCGAGGATACACATATAAATACAGGTCGGTGGGGACACTAATCTATAACAGAACCTTCGTTGTTGAAGACGGGGCATATCTTTGGGTTCCAGATGGATTTCCAGACAATGAAAAAGAAGAAGGGGATACGTATGACAACCTGAAAGACTCGCCGGTAAGCTGGGTTCTTTACAGCGAAGGGCCTAAATTTGACCTGAACCGTATGAAAGAATCGAAATATCCCGTGCCGAGGCAAACCTGGTATAATCCCGAGACTCATGATGGGGTTATAGTTCGGATGCGTTTGAAGAACGGCTCACAAATAGGGTCGTTTGAGAAGTAGCAAATGAAGAACAAAGTGCTTAGTTACATATTAGTATTTTCGGCGGCGTTCGGCCTGCTTGGGGCGGGGTGTGAAAACAAGCCCGGCGAGGAAAGTCGTGCAGAGATTGCTGTTACCAATTCGTATTTGGGTTGTGTGGTGCGGGAGCTTTGCGGTGATGATACGGAGGTTCTGTGTTTGGTGCCGCCGGGTATGTGTCCGGGGCACTTTGATATTTCGCCGTTACAGGTCAGGCAGCTTTGTGATTGCAGGATGCTGCTGCTTTTCGATTTTCAAAAGCAGGTTGAGAAGACGCTGGCTCGAGTGAAAGAAAGGGGGCTGAAGACGGCTTTGGTGAAAGAGACGGGTGGTTTGTGTGTCCCTGAGACTTACCTTGCGGTCTGCCGGGAGGTATGTGATATTCTTTTATCTGAATATCCCGAAATGAATGCCCGGTACCAACAGAGACTGGGAGTTATAGAAAAGAACCTGAAGGGTTTGCGGGAAGAGCTTTTAGAGAAAATGCGACAGGCCGACATATTATCAGCCAAGGTTCTGGCATCCAATCATCAGGTTGATTTTGTGAGATGGCTGGGCTTGCAGCCGATAGCGACGTTTGTAGGCAGTGACATTGAAACGGTCACCGGCATTGAACACTGCATCAAAAAGGCAGAAGGCCAGAGTGTACGATTTGTCATAGCGAATAAGCAGGAAGGGACGGCGCTTGCGAAGGCGCTGGCTGAACGGCTGGGGGCAAAGGCGGTTGTTTTCAGCAACTTTCCGGAGCTAAGTGGCGGAGCGGCCGGTTTCGATGAACTACTTCGAGCGAACGTAGATGAACTACTTCGAGCGAACGTAGAAGATTCGCTTGAGGTGGCCAGACGATGACGGGGGAATGTTTGAGTCTTTCCGACGTCGAGGTTCGCTGGAGCGGTCGAACAATACTTGCCGTTGAGGATATGCAAATTCGACAGGGAGAGTTTGTTGGTATCATCGGGACCAACGGTGCGGGTAAGACGACTTTGCTGAAGGTCTGCTGCGGTTTGATAAGGCCAAATCGGGGGACGGTCAAGCTTGACGGGCGTGATTTGGCTGAGCTTAGCGCCTGGCGTAAAGCGAATTTACGAAAGCACATCGGCTATATTCCGCAGGCGGCTGAGTACAATGCTGAGTTGCCTTTTACGCTGCGCGAGCTGGTGGCGATGGGCCGAACGAGCGTCAAGGCCTTGCTTCGTCGGCTGAACAAAGAGGATTATGAGATTGTTGATAGCTGGATTGAGAGGCTGGGCTTGTCGCAGCGGCGGTCTCAAACGTTCAGAAGTCTTTCCGGAGGTGAGCAGCAAAAGGCCCTTATAGCGCGTGCGATGGCGCAGGACCCTGAGATACTTATGCTTGATGAGCCTTGCTCGAATCTTGATTTCAACTGGAAATATCAGATTACGGAAATCATCGAGCAGTTGCATCGTGAGACCAAAGTAACCGTCGTGATGGTTTCGCACGAGACGAGTCTGCTGCCTTCAGGCTGCAAGAGGGCGGTTCTTTTGCACGAAGGGAACGTTCTGGCTGATGGCGATATCGAGGAGGTCCTTGAGTCCGAGGTGCTTGAGAGGGCTTATCAGTGTCGGATTGAGATGCTGACGCTCGCAGGCCGAAGGTACACCGTCAATAAGAGCCGGGCGTGAGGTTGCTGGTTTATGGATTCGTTTTTTTACCTTGTGATGTTTGCGGGCGCTGTTGCCGGTGCGAGTACCGGGCTGCTGGGCGTCTATATTGTTGGTATGCGGATGCCTTTTATCGGGATTTGCATATCCCATTCGGCAATGGCAGGGACTATTTATTCGATTCTATTAGGTGTTAATCCGGTCTGGGGGCCTGTAGTTTTTTCAGCGCTTAGCTCGATGAGTCTTGGCGTGGTCAGGCCTGGTAGGTCGAGATTGGATGCCAACGTGGCGTTGGCGATATTTTTCAACTTGATGCTCGGGCTTACATTTTTAGGGATAGGGCTGATGCACGGCAGCCGGTCCGAGGTGCTCGGGCTGCTCTGGGGCAGTTTGCTTTTTGTGAGGAAGAGCAGCGTGGTGATTATTACGATTTCCGGTCTGGTTTTCGTGGTCTTTGCCGTTTTATTTAATAAAGAGTTGAAAGTGCTTCTGTTCAGTCGAGCTATTGCCTCGGCGACGGGGGTGCATGAGAGCTTTGTTTACTGTCTTTTCTTAGCTCTGTGCGGTCTGGTATTAGCGGTTAATCTTCCCCTTGTTGGCGGGCTGATGATATTCAGTTTGATTACGTGCCCTGCTGCGGCGGCGTATCAAATATGTACGGGGCACAGGTCGGTTATCTTTGCGGCGACGGTTTTCGGGATGGCCAGTGCTGTGGCTGGTTTTTTGGTCTCTTACTATCTTGACCTGCCGACCGGGGCGTGCATTGTAATTGTCAGTGCGGTTATTTTTGCCGTCTCGGCGTCGTACAGGACTCTAACGAAAAAAACATTTTGACTTGATAACACGGATATGGTATTTTTACACGCCGTGATACGGTTTTGCTGTTTTGTGTTACCATTGAATAAGAAAAAACAAAGAGATATTGCGAGTTTCTATCGGGAATTTTCTTGTCGTAGCAGGACAAATTTGTAGTCTTTATACGTAAACTTCTATGATTTCATTTCGGCATTTTTGAGGAGCTATTTGTGACAGCGGAACTGAGTGCTCTTGTCATCACCGCTGCTTCCATAGGGTTCTTGCACACTGTACTGGGCCCAGACCATTATCTGCCTTTTATCATGATGTCATGGGCACGAAAATGGTCACGAGCCAAAACTATCGTCATAACCTTTTTGTGTGGGCTTGGGCACATAGCAAGTTCAGTGGTGCTGGGTCTGATAGGGGTGTCGATGGGTTTGGCGGTCAAAAAGCTGGAGTTCATCGAATCCTCCCGTGGCAACTTAGCAGCGTGGCTGCTTATCGCCTTCGGACTTGCATATTTGGTCTGGGGATTGCGGCGGGCGTACCGGAACCAGCCCCATAAGCATACTCACGTTCACACAGGCGAGACCGCGCATGGGCACCTACATGGTCATCATCTGGAGCACAGTCATGTTCACAACGGCAAAAGCTCTTCAAGCATCACACCCTGGGCGCTGTTTGCCATTTTTGTTTTCGGGCCTTGTGAGCCTTTGATTCCCATACTGATGTATCCGGCTGCGAAAAACAGTTTCTTTGAGGTACTGTTGGTCGTCTTTGTGTTCGGCACAGCAACCATCGCTACTATGTTAGTGGCAGTTCTTCTTGCCGGTACGGGAGTGAATTTTCTACCTTTGGCCAAGGTGCAGCGTTTTGCTCACGTTATAGCAGGAGCAACTATACTTCTTTGCGGCTTGGCCATTCAGTTCCTGGGGCTGTGAGCACCAATTCACCAGGCTATTTAGTGTTATCAAACCAGAGAAGGCATGCCCGGAAAGTGGGCAACAGGTCTGCCTGCAGAAAAGGTTTAACATCAATTGCATTTAATTACCGCGCTCCTTGCTTTTAGCACAAAAGGGTGGCAGCCTCAAGCGCAGCTTGGGGATGGCTCGCTGCTCTTTATATAAAGCGCAGCTTTTAATTACAATTGGTTTAAAATTGCTTGCAGTGTATCTGAACAACTCTTAAAATTACGTTTTCCAAACCAGTAAAATAGGGGTACAAAATGTTAGCCAGATTGCATAGCGTTACACTTGAAGGGATTGAAGGGATAATCTGCGAAGTCGAGGTTGACGTTGCACGGGGCGGCTTTGAGAAGTCTGTTATCGTAGGGCTGCCGGATGCTGCGGTGAAGGAAAGTATCGAGAGGGTCAAAAGCGCAATTGTTAACAGCGGCTATAAGCATCCCAAAACCCAATCGTTAATAAATTTAGCGCCGGCTGATGTGAAAAAGGCAGGACCTGCCTTCGATTTGCCTATTGCCCTTGGTATGCTCATCGGCCAGGGGGTTATGGTCGGTTCTGTGCTTAATGAGGCCATTATCGTCGGCGAATTAGCTCTGGACGGCAGGGTCAGGTCGGTCAACGGCGTATTGAGTATGGCGATGACGGCGGCGTCAAACGGCTTTAGCCGAATGATAGTTCCTTTGGATAACGCCAGAGAAGCTGCGGTGGTTGCCGAGATTGATGTTTTTGCTGTCGGCTCGCTCGCCCAGGCGGCAGGTTTTCTTTCGGGGCAGCTTCCGTTGGAGACAACTACTGTTGATGTTGAGGAACTTTTTAACGTATCATCAAATTACGAAGTTGATTTTGCAGATGTTAAGGGTCAGGAGAATGTCAAGCGGGCACTGACGGTTGCGGCAGCCGGTGGACATAACATAATGATGATAGGTCCGCCCGGAGCAGGAAAGACGATGTTAGCCCAAAGATTGGCGACGATTCTGCCGCCTTTGAGTCTGGAAGAATCGCTCGAGACCACGCGTGTGTATTCCTCGGTAGGGTTGTTGGGTAAAAACAAGGCGTTGTTGGCGACCCGTCCTGTGCGAATGCCGCATCACTCAGCGAGCGGGCCGGCCCTGATTGGCGGCGGAACAACGCCTCGGCCGGGAGAATTGTCTCTGGCTCATTTCGGGATATTATTTTTAGATGAATTTGTCGAATTTCCCCGGCACGTTCTTGAGATGATTCGTCAGCCGTTGGAGGACGGTTTTGTTATTGTCTCACGTGCGAAAAAGACAATCAGATTCCCTGCTCAATTTATGCTTGTAGCGGCGATGAATCCCTGTCCGTGCGGTTATTTCGGGAGTGATGCGAGAAGATGTAAGTGCACTCCGGGGCAGATAGGGCGGTACCTGTCAAAGGTATCCGGGCCTTTGGTGGACAGGATTGATATTCATATTGAGGTGCCAGCGATAAGTTTCAGCAAGCTCCGCTCGAAGACAAGCCGACTCGACTCGGCTGCAATGAGGCAGGATGTTCTCAGGGCCGGGGGCGTTCAAGCCAAGCGGTTCGGTGACAGTGTGATTATGACAAACGCAAGGATGAGTCATAAACAGGTGGAGAAGTTCTGTAAGCTCGATTCAGCAAGCGAGCTTATCCTGAAACAGGCAATGATAGAATTCGGGCTAAGCGCTCGTGCTCACGATAAGATTTGCAAGGTTGCCCGCACGATAGCTGATTTGGCCGGTCTTGAACAAATTCAGCCGGAGCACATCGCCGAAGCCGTCAGTTACCGAAGATTAGACCGAAAATTATAACTGCGTTTAGTAGAGACAAAGAATAAAATTCTCACCTTTTTTTCAACGGTTTCTATTGTTCATTTGTCTGAATATGCAGAAACATTAGTTTTTATAGGCCGACGCTGTAAAGCGAATAAAGTTTCTTTTGTTTTTCTTTCTTAACCTGGCCGAAACTTATGCCGATAAAACATCTGAAAGTTGCGCGGCAACCCATTTCGTAATGAGTTGCAAATGGAAAGCTTAAACGCTCTGTTGATTTGAAAAAAGGAGATTAAGATGGGGATACAAGATTGGTCTGAAGATATTATTCTTGTGGACTTGCCCCAGGAGCCGGAGATGGGAGATGAGCTCAAAACGGTTACGGAAATGGTGCGTGACAGAGGTGACTGTGACGCGGTAATAGACTTTTCCGGAGTGGATATTGTAACTTCCTCCAGCCTCTCGAAGTTGCTGAAGTTACGCAAGATGTTAACCGATTGCGGTCATCAGCTTGTTTTCTGCAGTGTTGCGGCGGCAACCAGAGGTATCTTTACGGTAACCGGCCTTGACGGGATTTTTGAGTTTGCCGACGATAAGTTTGTGGCTCTGGCAAGTTTGCAGATGGTCAGTTAGCAACTAAGCGTAGTTCCCATTTTGCAGAAACCAGAGAAGCGGGAGCTTTACAGCCGGTTTATACTTTGTTAATATAAAACCTTTTCTGTAGAGCCGGCTACGAAGGCCGCTGTTTAGAGCGGTGTTCGTAATCTGCTCGCAGGGTTCTTATAGAAGCAGGACGTAATTAATATGGACAAAGAAACTCTGCAGCAAATCGAGCAGACGATAGGTTACGAGTTTTCCGACAAGAATCTTCTGACCAAAGCATTTACTCATTCCTCTGCAGTGGATAATCGTCTTTTAAGTAACGAAAGGCTGGAGTTTCTCGGTGATGCTGTTTTGGCAGTGGTTATCTGCCAAACGCTGTTCGAGAAGTTTTCAGGTTATCTTGAGGGCGACTTAACGAAGATTAAAAGTATGCTTGTTTCTCGCGGGACCTGCGCTAAGGTTTCAAGGAGGCTTGGGCTGCAAAAATTCCTGAAAGTAGGCAAGGGGATGGTTTCCAGCCGGGCTTTGTCGGGTTCTCTTGCTGCCGGTGTGCTGGAAACCACTATTGCTGCAATTTATATTGATGGTGGATTTGAAGCTGCCCAAAGTTTCATCTTAAGAGTTTATGATTCGCTAATTGAGCGAGCCGATGCGGAACAAGCTCAGGGCAACTACAAGTCGTTACTGCAACAGCACGCCCAGGAACAGTCTAATGTTACACCCGTCTATATGCTGCTTGATGAAAAAGGGCCCGACCACAATAAGGCTTTTGAGCTGGAGGTGGTTATCGAGGACAGTCATTTCCCAAGTGCCTGGGGGACAAACAAAAAAGAAGCGGAGCAAAAGGCCGCTTTCAATGCTCTTGTCGAATTAGGTGTGCTTGAGAGGGACTCTGAAGAGGACGGCGAATAAAGCGTTGATGAGTGGATGAGTATATGCGTTGACGGGTATATGAGTTAATGTGCTCATTGATTTACTCATTCACTCATCCACTCATCCACTCATTTACTCTGTAATCAACCACGCGAAGGTACACAGGACAAATGCGGTGATGGACATAAAAATAATAATTGAGCCGAATAAAATCACAACTTCTTTGAGGAAGTTGGCGGCTTTTATTTCCGGCAGTTTTGTGGTTTTATAGACGATGGCAATCGCCGCTACCAATGGCAGCAGCCACAGCATTGATTGTGGATTTGCTCCGATTTTTTCCGGCGCAGTAAATGTTGCCATTACAAAAGCAGCTATTATCGACATTTCAGTCTCCGGCAGTTTCTGTTTTGCGCAGATGAGCCAAATAAACGGCGTTTACAATACACAAAAGGTTGAGCAATCCTGTGATGCTGGTGTATATCTGTCCTATTTCGTTCGGCCTGCCAAAGACAGAATAGTCTCCAGTTGTGGCCACATACCCCAGGAGGGCCACCATTGGTGAATTCATAATTTGTGCCACATACCACGGTTTTGCTCCGACGGGATTAATAATTCCTATTGAGCCGACATATAAGCCTGCGCAGAAAGTCAGGACGATAGTTACGAATATAATTATTGCGTGTTTTTTTTCTTTGATCAGAAAATGTCCGGCGCCAGGGACGAGCCAGGCGAGCAGTCCCACAGTCAGCAGAAACAGGGTATGGTTTTCTTTTGGACGCGGTGTTGTCACGATGTTGCCTCCGATTCTGTAAACGTATTGGCGTCCTCCGTAGACGTATTGGCATCCGGCGGTTCTTCATCGGCCTCGGCGGGCCTGAAGTTCATACGTTTTAATATGTTTTGGGGATTAAAGTGGACCGCCGAAAGGCTCTCGGATTGAATATAATCGTCTCTTTGTAATTGCATTGCTTTGACTTTTTCGTACTCCTGGAGGGTAAGGCGTTTAACTGAAATATTTTTTATACAATAGAAGCTCATATCCGGCTTGAACTCAATAACCAGAGGGACGGCGTCAACGGTATTACTATCCTGCGGTACGAGTGAATAAAGCTGTTCTACGAAGCGGCTATGGTTCTTCTGCTCGTTCAGGAAGAACTGGGCCGCCGGGTTGCCTGCACTTTGCACAGCCATAGTCTGTAATGCCGCCTTTGATATTCTTCGCAGGCCTGTAAGATTTTGCAGTTTGAATGGTTTGGCAGCGTTTTGTTCCGCATTTGTGGTCCCGGATGTGTTAGGGTCGTCTTCGTCCTGGCTGGTTTGCTGTCCGTAGAGTTCGTTAAATTTATCAAGTGCGCTGTCCCAGCCGTCTTTTGCCGCCAGCTCAATGAACTCTTCGGCCTTACTTTTTGTGATGTCCATTGCAGCAAGTTTCTTTAAGTCTTCGGTGAGTTTTTCTCTTACCGAATAGGCATCTTCGGCTGAATTTTCCTGGTTTGGGTCGAATCTAAGTGAGCTTGTACTAAAGGTTTGGTCAATGCTTTGCGGTTCGGTGGCTTTTATGGCTTTAATCACTCGAACAACGGCCATTATTTGTCCGGAGATGTCCTGAAGTCCGCTCCAGGCCGAGCCCCACAGGTCTTTGAGCGGCCCGATATTTTCATACATTCCGGGCTTTTGCACGTCAAAGGGCCCAAGTTCGCTGGCGGCTAAATCATCGACGGCAAAGACAATCTGAGCCAATGAGACCGGATTTTGCCCGTAGCCTTCTAAATACAGCCTTGCAAAATATTCATCGGTTTGCATATCGATTGGGCTAAGCAGGCCAGTTTGGCCTGAATATATCTTGATATTGTGTTTTTTGCTTAATTGCTCGGCGGTGGTTTTATAATCGCCGACTATTTTCGCACGCTGCTCGGTACTGAGGTTTGCAAGTTCAGTATCATTTATATCTTGCAGACCAGACTCGGTAAGTGTTTTGGCATCCTGCAGTATTTCATTTGCTTTGGAATTTATTTCGTCTTTTAGAAGCTGGTCCGAAATTATATCTGTAACCTCGGCATAGCTTTTAGTTCGCTGGGTCAGTGGTGAGTTCGGGTCATTCGGGTCGGACCGCACCTGCTCAGTGAACATCTGCTCACTATTTCTGTTGTAATAATCAATCTTTTCCTGGCTGGTGGGCTCCTTTATCAGTGTTGCAACATCATCGAGCCTGACGATTATGTATTCAAGCTGAACTCTGTCCGGCAGCTTATATCCGAAGCCGTAAGGATTTTCCTCGCTCACGGCGCCGGCAAAGAATTTCTTGTACTTGTCAAAATGTCCCGCACCAATTGCCTGCTTTTCTCTCTCAGGCAATTGGTGCGGGACAAACACCGCAGAGTCAAATTCTACCAATTCAGCGTCAACACTTTCCTGCTCACGGGCAATGATCTGGGTTATCTGGGAGCTTGTAACGTTTTCATTTGAGCAAATCATCTGGGCGTATTGCCATACGGCTAACAATTTACTAAATATGGTCAGGAGCTGCTGTTCCGGAAGGCCGTGCTGGTTTATTAATGTCCCGATTCGCTGCGAATATGTTTGGCCGTTGAATATATCTGGTATTACCTTTCCGAGGACTATGCCGGCCTGCTTGTTTGGCACTCTGAGGCCTGCGAGATGTGCTTCGTTGTTCAGTAAAATCCAGTATATACTGGACGGCATAGTCCGCCTTGGTGGATATATATCGTTGATTTGTTTATCACTGATTCTGTACCGGTATGTTCTAATCGTTTGCTTTATATGTTTGATAAGTGCCGGTGAAGTTCGCTGCTCGGCAAACAGTAGTTCGCCCAGGAGAATCGCATGTAAGTCCTGGTTGCTTAACAGGATATCGGCCCCCATGCTTCTGAGGATATCCAGTTCTCGTGGTGCCTGAACGTATAAGTCGCGGTTTGTTATTTTCTTGTTATCCCCAAAGTAAGCTATTGTCTTATGGAGCCCCGTTGCTCTTCGGCCGAGCTGTTCGAGCAATGTGCCGCCGCCGATGAATATGAACATTATCCCGATGACAACAACAGCCATCACTTTCGTTTTATTTTTTCGAAACCACCTGACTAAATTCATACATTTGCTCCATAGCTACTAAGTAAAAGTCTTCTGCAAAATCGAGGTTAGGCATACTTTGAAAAGAAAAAATTGCCTTTTTAATTTTTTCTTTTCAAACAATAAATTATTCTTCAACAAGCAGCTGCTCGTGCTACGTAGCGAGCTACTTCGCAGAGTAGTATTTGATTATTTAAGAAAATAAAAACCTGATTTTCTTAAATAATATATGCCTAACCTCAATTTTGCATAATGATCCATAACTGCTTTACGGTCACCACTCACCAAGTATATGTAATCGCACAGACATTGCAAGAAAAATAGCACCCGCTCAGGCACATGAGGTATAACAGGCTCCAAGCCATCCCCAAGCCGCGTTTGAGGCTGCCACCCATCGAATTAGATGTTATAACAGGTGGATGGGCTTTAGCCCATGCTGTATTCTGTTTTGGATTTATCGCTTTATGCCAACGGCATATATGTTGTATAATGCTGCTGCTGTCAAGGATGCCGTAGGCTCCAATGCGATAAATCCCAGCCGCGAAGCGGCTGCTTCTACGAGCTTTTTGGGAGTTGAACTATAAATCGTTAGCTTGCAAGGATTCACTTGTTTCACTTATGAGTTGAATCCGCCTGATATTAAAGGCAGATGATGGACAAGCAAAGCAAATATAGCAAATCAGTCCAGGCCTTTGCCGAGGCGTGTAATTGTATTCCGGGCGGTGTGAATTCGCCGGTGAGGGCATTTGGAGGAGTGGATGTCAGTCCGGTTTTTGTCGCCGGTGCAAAAGGGTCAAAAATCTACGATATCGACGGCAATGAGTACATCGACTACGTAGGCTCATGGGGCCCGATGATACTCGGACACGCCCATCCGCAGGTATTGAAGGCTATCGCCGCTGCGGCGCGGAAGGGCACATCATTCGGTGCGCCGACATTGGCTGAAACCGCCTTAGCTAAGAAAATAATCGCCGCCTTCGATTCCATTGAGAAGGTTCGGCTTGTAAGCAGCGGTACCGAGGCGGTAATGACTGCTATCCGACTTGTCCGTGGATATACCAAAAAAGATTTAATAATCAAAATGGCCGGCTGTTATCACGGGCACAGCGATTCGTTGCTGGCGGCCTCAGGCTCGGGCCTTGCCGAGGGTGCCATCGCTTCGAGTTCCGGTGTTCCTGATTCGATTGCGAAACTGACAGTCGTAATCCCATATAATGATGTTGATACGGCAAGAGCTGTGTTTGATGTGTACGGGGGTAAAATCGCAGCGGTTCTGGTTGAGCCTGTTGCTGCAAATATGGGTGTGGTGCCGCCGATTGATGAGTACTTGCAGACGCTGCGGAATTTGTGCGAGAAGAACGATTCGCTTTTGATATTTGACGAAGTGATAACCGGATTACGCTTAGCCCTCGGGGGGGCGCAGGAGCTTTTCGGCGTCAAGGCTGATATTACCTGTTTAGGCAAAATCATAGGAGGCGGCCTGCCGGCAGCGGCACTTGGCGGCAGAGCCGATATTATGGATATGCTCGCTCCGCTCGGGCCGGTCTATCAGGCAGGGACGCTGTCCGGGAATCCACTCGCTACCGCGGCGGCAAATGCGACACTGGATGTACTCGATAGTCGATGCTGGAAGCTCGATTCTCGACGAGTATCGAGTTACGAGTATCTGGAATCGAGAGCAGCTCTTTTAGAAGCCGGACTGGCTGATGCCGCTAAAGATGCCAGCATTGCCGTTACTATTAATCGTATCGGCTCGATTATGAGCTGTTTTTTTACTGACCGACCGGTTCGGAACTTTGCCGATGTACAGTCAACTGATATAAAAAGGTTCAAGAAATTCTTTGCCTTCATGTTAGAGCAGGGGATTTATCTTGCTCCAAGCGCTTATGAGGCGATGTTTGTCTCGTTAGCCCACAGCAAAGCGGACATTGAAAAGACTATTGAAGCAGCAAAAAATAGTTTCCAAAAGATAAAAGATGAGAAATAGTAGGGCAATCCCATTGTTAATAAGCTATTACACTCGTTTGTCATCCTGAGCGAAGCGCAGCTGAGTCGAAGGATCTCAGCCACGAGATACGCTTCACCAGATACGAGATACGAATTAAAAGGCGGGAATTGCGGGTGTCTCGCAAGCACGCGTTTGGTGGCTATCTTGGCTGATGTTTAGTGCGAGAGAGTTGTCGTTATATTGAAGTTGTTTGAAAGTGCATAATGGAAAAACAAGGGTAATAAATCATTAAAGTGAATGAGGGCAAAGCAGAAAGAGAGCTTACTAAAGATCAACACATGGGTGTGGGGAATATCCAGAAAATCTTGCTTGAAGCATTGAGACACTGAGAACAGGAGATCCTTCGGTACATTGCTATACTGGGTCCGGCCTTGGGAGGATTTATCTGGTTACTTAGCCGTGACCTTAAAACAAATAGCGACATGTGTGTTTTCACGTTCGGAACGTTGGGCGTTCTATTTGTTTTACTGGTTGGTGCTGTGTACTCTCTTGCTCTGGGCTACAATTACCGCTCTATCCTACTCCAGCTTGCAAAACTGGAAGCATGTTGTTTGAATATCAAGGAGTTCATTGTTGAGCGTTGGCCACGAACTTCCGAGGCCTTCCTGGAAAAATGTCATCAGAGCAAAAAGCCGAGGTGTGACCCGCCGGAGATAATCAAAGTTTTTTGGTGGGCGTTTGTTGTAGGCATAGTTGGTGTAATGGTAGCTGCGCCCGTTCGTGTGTTTATGACAGAGGATGGCTGGAGGGCAGTGGTAGCGGGAATGAGCATAATAATTTCGGCCTTGGTCTGCTTATGGCTGGCAATGGTGGCCAGCGTCCGGTTTGGACGTAAGTTCGAAAAAGCTTGTGAGGAAGAAGTAAAGACAGGTAAATGGTAGGAATAGGAAATGACGATTTAGTTTGGGCTTCGTTTAGGCAGATATCTCACTCCGGTTTTTTTATAGCGCCTTCACCGTAAGCCACTTCGCCGAAAATAACCAATTGACACGGGTAGCCTTATGCACTATATTATTGTATGAGTGATTTTGGCAAGATCTTATACGTAGGAAGAAAATATGCTGACGCGGTTAAGAGTTTCCGGTTTTAAGAATCTTGTGGATGTTGACGTGCGATTCGGGCCATTCACTTGCATTGCTGGCCCCAATGGTGCAGGAAAATCAAACTTGTTTGATGCTATAAATTTTCTCAGTGCACTAGCAGACCGTCCGTTGATGGAAGCGGCGAAGTCAGTGCGAGACGAGACCGGAAAAACCGCTGATGTAAGAAGCCTCTTTTATCGACATGGTGAGGAGCACCAACCTAAAATGTCCTTCGAGGCAGAGATGATCGTACCATCCGAGGGATCCGATGACTTGGGACAAAAAGCAAAGGCAACCGCCACATTCCTTAGTTACTCAATTGCTTTAGCCTATCGAAAAGACGAAACTGTTGCATCTCTTGGATACCTTGAAGTGCTCAAGGAAAATTTGAACTACATAACTCTCAGCGAAACCCCGAAGCATCTATTATTTCCACATTCTTTCTCTAAATGGCGTAAGTTCGCGGTGACAAACCGCCGCTATCGTTCACCATTCATATCAACCAGCGTAGACCAAAGGCCTCGCCTTATAAGGCTCCACCAAGACGGTGGCGGCGGCAAACCCTCTCCACGCAAGGCTTCTGATCTTCCAAGAACTGTTCTTTCCGTCACAAATGCTGCGGAAAGTCCAACAGCTTTGCTTGCCCGCCGAGAAATGCAATCTTGGCAACTTCTCCAGCTTGAGCCCTCAACTCTTCGAAAACCTGATGAATTTTCAGCACCTACCAAAATTGGTTCCAATGGTTCTCACCTTGCTGCAACTTTACACCACTTAGCATCTCAAGAGGTACATAGCAAAGCGGGGCACAAAAACCAGTACAATCGAGCCCCTATGGTATATGCACAGGTCGCGAATCGTCTTGCTGAGCTTATTGAGGATGTGCATGAGCTTTACGTTGACAGGGACGAACGCAGAGAACTGCTAACATTATATGTTACTGGTAAAGACAGGACTTCCCACGCAGCGCGCGCGTTATCTGATGGAACTTTACGCTTTTTGGCGCTGGCTGTCCTTGCGCAGGATCCGGAAGCCCGCGGAGTATTATGTTTAGAAGAACCGGAAAACGGCATCCACCCAGAGCGCGTACCCGCGATGATCCGCCTTCTTCAAGATATTGCCACCGATCCCAACGAGCCGGTTGGCCCGGATAATCCACTTCGCCAGGTTATTGTTAATACTCACTCCCCACTTGTTGTCCAGCAGGTGCCAGACGACAGTCTCCTCGTTGCTGAAATTAGAGAATCCTTTCATAAGCAAGAACGCGTCAAAGGGGCGTGCTTTAGCTGCCTGCCCCAAACTTGGCGAGTTGACAAATCACCCGATTCCAAGCGTGAACATGTTTGCCCCAAAGGTAAGCTCCTCGCTTATCTTAATCCGGTTCCGCTTGCAAAGCACCGCGAAGAGCTTAAGGACATCCGGCCTCCCCACGGGCGTCGAAAACCACGCCGGGTGGTTGATCGACCAGATGTGCAGCCGCTCTTGTTCCCGATGCCCCATGAATAGAAATGAACCAATTGCGCTACACTTTACTCTCTGACGGTGCTTCCAACAAAGCCCTAATGCCTATACTTACTTGGCTTCTGCAACAACACCTGCACGGAATCGCTATCCACGCTGAATGGGCCGATCTTAGGCGCCTACCTAAGCCCCCCTCAAGAAGAAGAATGTCTGAGAGAATCCGGTGGAGTCTTGATTTATTCCCTTGTGATCTGTTATTCGTTCATCGAGACGCAGAAAACGTCTCTCGAGAGCGGCGCTTTGGCGAGATTAACAGAGGTATCCAAGAAGCGAGGGCCTCTATCGATGTGCCACCAACAGTTTGTGTCGTTCCTGTTCGGATGATGGAAGCATGGCTGCTGTTCGATCTTTATGCGATCAGGAGGGCTACTGGAAATCCTCATGGAACACAATCGCTCAATCTGCCTCCTCTTCGTGAGCTCGAAAACTTACCTAATCCGAAAGCAACGCTTTTTCAAATCCTTCGTAACGCGAGCGGGCTGAGCGGCCGTCGCTTAAGCTCATTTAACCAGCATGTGGCCCTCCATCGAATTCCGGACTACATCGAAGATTTCGGACAGTTGCGTACTCTCTCCGCATTCAGGAGATTAGAAAATGACACGAGGGACGCAATTGGACAGCTCGTTTCAAGTAGATAGTGTAGCAAACGTGCTTTCTTCTTTTTCCAAGTAGGCTTGGCAAAATGCAATTCCCTCCAAATAATTTGGTATCTCGTATCTCGTGAAGCGTATCTCGCCGGTTGAACCCGGCAAGGCCGGAGCTAATTCTGACAGATTCTTCGCGATGCTCAGTGCGGCCAAAATTTTGCCAAATTTTTTGGCCGTTTTCTTTTGACTTTTGTTTGACATTATGTTATAATACGCCTATGTTAGCCAAAAGGCTAACATAAACCGCCTCGCAGCGCAGCGAAGATCCCCGCGCTTTACTCGCAAAGCAAGTAGCGGGCACCCAAATAACCACTCCAACCACCTCCCTCCCATACCACATAAACACTTCCACCACCCCAAAACCGCAACGTCCGATAATATTGTAGCTTCCCTATCTCTCCCAAACTAACAAAATGTTAATTTGAAAAAAGCGCATTTTTCTCCTGGAGTTTATCCTCGATGTTAGCTCACTTGCTTTTCTGTCGGGGGTCGGGGGCCTGGGGTCTTGTGTCTTGAGTCTTGTGTCTTATTATCCGTTAAAATAGGTAAAATTTTCCGTCAGTTTTCAACCAAAAGCGCGGGTACCCTCGAACAAAAATCAGAATTTTTGAAAAATTTTTAACTTACCTTGTCACATCGAGTTACGAGAATCCCGAATCGCCAATTGTGGACTTTTTTCGCATCAAAAGTGCAGGTAGCTCTAATTATAGAGGTAGTGTTTTTTTACTTCCTGAGTTTACCCCCGGTGTGTGCTTACTTGCTTTTCTGCCGGGGGCTGCTTTTT
>CAYQKF010000017.1:0-59409 GCA_964417935.1 uncultured Pirellulales bacterium | reverse complement strand
CCCCTCGGTTTATCAACTTCGAATCATCTATATGCTATCAAAGTTGATATTGTCTCCGGGGACTCCATAGTACAGTTTTATTTTATCAGCTCCTTCAACCCGGTTTGGGGGAAAGGGGGTTTTTTATGCTCACATCACTATTTTGTGACCATTTTGCGGACAATTTCATTTGTAACAGAGTAACAGACTAAGATGAGCGTAGTACTTTTCGCTAACGAAAAGTACTACATGTATAGCAAGCCAAAAACACTGTTTGTTAATAATATAAAAGTAAAAACCTGTCAAAGTTTACCTTGTTAATAATATCAAAATAAGAACTTTCAAAGTTTACCGCTGCCGATAGACGATGGATTTTATAAACTATCTCCAAACTGTTACCCCTTCGACGAGCTCAGGGCAGGCTCTGAGCGCAAAGAGCCTTTAGCCCTGAGCGAAAAAAGCCTGCCCTGAGCGCAGCCGAAGGGTCGAAGGGGAAGGGTCTGGCCAGCAGAAATAAGAGATTCTTCGCGGAGTTTATACTTGAGCAAAACGAAGGGCTCAGAATGACAAATTGTGTTTTGAGATAGTTTCTTAGTGGATTTTCATGGATATTTATTTTATCGTGTAATAAAGAATTGTTTTTTGCATTGATAAGGAGCAGTAAAAAAAGATGTGTTTGAAGAAGGGACTTTATAAATTCGGTGAAATTGAAAAGAAGTGGCAGCGCTTCTGGGCAGAGCACAAAACATTCAAGGCGCACGACTGTGATGACTCCAGGGACAAATATTATGTGCTTGATATGTTTCCCTACCCCAGCGGCCAGGGTCTGCACGTAGGCCATCCGGAAGGTTATACCGCAAGCGATATAGTTGCCCGGTATAAACGAATGAAGGGCTTCAATGTTCTGCATCCCATGGGCTGGGATGCATTCGGTTTGCCGGCTGAACAATACGCCGTTCAGACCGGAACACCCCCAAAGGAAACGATAAAAAAGAACGTGGATAATATACGCGAACAAATCAAGTCTCTCGGTTTTAGCTATGATTGGGACAGAGAAGTCAACACTACTGACCCGGATTATTACAGGTGGACGCAATGGATATTTCTGAAATTCTTTAACAGTTACTTTGACATAACTGAGCAAAAGGCCAAACCGATTGGTGAGTTGCGCATTCCGAAAGGTATGACCGAAGAAACAAAACAAAAATACATAGAGAGACATCGTTTGGTCTATGAGGCCGAAGTGCCGGTCAACTGGTGTCCGGCGCTTGGGACGGTTTTGGCAAATGAGGAAGTGGTCGGCGGTCTGAGCGAACGCGGCGGACATTCGGTAATCAGAAAGCCGATGCGACAATGGATGCTGCGGATAACAAAATATGCTGAAAGGCTGCTCGAAGATTTATCCCTGGTGGATTGGCCTGAATCGATAAAAAAATTGCAGACAGACTGGATCGGCAAAAGTATTGGAGCCGATGTTAAATTTGAAATTGAAAATTGCGACTGGGATCTCTGGGTATTTACGACCCGGCCGGATACTCTTTTTGGTGCTACTTATATGGTATTCGCACCTGAGCTTGAAGTGGTGGATATGATTACTACCGATGACCAGAAAGAGGCAGTTAAAAAATATCGCGAGCAGGCGGCTCGGAAAAGCGACTTGGACAGAACTGATTTAGCCAAAGAGAAAACCGGTGTTTTTACTGGCGCTTACGCGATAAATCCCGTCAATGGTGAAAAGATTCCAATCTGGATAAGTGATTATGTTTTGATAAGCTATGGGACAGGCGCGATTATGGCCGTGCCCGCTCATGATGAGCGTGACTTTGAGTTTGCGACGAAATTCAATCTGCTTATTATCCCTGTTGTTGAACCGCCGGACAGCGAACAGGCCGAATTAGTCAAGCAGGGCAAGTTGTGCTTTGTCGGCGACGGCAGGGCGATTAACAGCGGCCAGTTCGATGGCCTTAGTACACCGGAATTCAAGGAGCAAATTACAAATTGGCTCGCACAGAAAGGTCAGGGTAGAAAATCTGTAAACTATAAGCTGCGTGACTGGCTTTTCAGCAGGCAGCGTTATTGGGGTGAGCCGTTTCCGATTTTGCACACTGAAGACGGTTGTGTCGTCGGGCTTTCGGAAGAAGATTTACCCCTGGAGCTGCCGGTGGTCGAGAACTATAAACCTACGGGGACTGGTGAACCACCGTTAGCTAATATCGACGATTGGGTGAATGTAACGCTGTCCGATGGTTCAAAAGTCAAACGTGAAACAAACACGATGCCACAATGGGCCGGCAGCTGCTGGTATTATCTCAGGTATCTCGACCCTCATAATAATCAGCGCGGCTGGGACCCGGAAAAAGAAAAATACTGGATGGCTAACGGAGGGATTGACTTATACATTGGCGGTGCCGAGCATGCGGTCCTGCACCTGTTGTATGCGCGGTTCTGGCACAAACTTCTTTACGACCTGGGTTATGTCAGCACAAAAGAGCCATTCAAGAAGCTTGTCAATCAGGGAATGATTTTAGGCGAAGACGGCCAGAAGATGAGCAAGTCCCGCGGCAATGTAGTCAATCCGGATAAGGTTATTACCGGCTATGGTGCCGATTCGATGCGGTTATATGAAATGTTCATGGGGCCTTTGGAGGCAATCAAGCCCTGGAGTATGCAGGGAGTTGAAGGCGTGCACCGTTTTTTGCAAAGGGCCTGGCGGGTGATAATCGATGAAGATACGGGTGAGCTTGCCGAACAGGTAAAGGAAGCCGAAGCAGATGAAGAGACTTTGCGGCTGTTGAACCAGACGATTAAAAAGGTCGGTGATGACATTGAAAGCTTCGGTTTTAATACAGCGATAAGTGCAATGATGATTTTTATAAATCATCTCAACAAACAAACCGTCAGACCGAAAGCAGTCATTGAGAAATTCGTTTTGATTCTCGCTCCGTTTGCACCTCACATCGCTGAAGAACTCTGGGAAAAGTTGGGCCATACTGACAGTTTGGTTTACGAGCCCTGGCCCGAATATGACAAGGAGCTTATCAAAGAAAAGGAAATTGAATTGGCGGTGCAGGTCAACGGCAAAATAAAGGACAGAATCATTGTCGCCGCCGAGGCGGACGAAGAACAAATAAAGCAAAAGGCACTGGCCAGTGAAAAGGTAATCGCTGCTATGGCCGGCAAAAGCCCTAAGAAAATCATTGTTATTAAATCCCGACTTGTAAATATAGTTATATAGATAGCATTACGTCATTTGTATTTATGTGTACTGAAATCGAAGCAAAGCTGAAGGTCGATTCGCTTCCGGAAATAGAGCGTAAGCTCTCTGAACTTGGCGCCGAGTTTCTGGCAGAGCAGTTACAGACCGATTACCATTTTGACGATGCAGACACGACCCTGACTAAAACCGATAGATGTCTTCGATTACGCAAGCAGATAGCTGGAAAGAGCGAGAGTTTTTTTTTGACTTATAAAGGTGCCAAAGAAAAAAGCAACCTCAAAAAGAGACAGGAAATAGAGTTCGAAATCAAGGATGCCGATTCGGCCCGGAAACTGCTTTCGGCATTAGGGTACGAACAGTCATTGATTGTCGAAAAAAAGCGTCGCCTTTGGCAGCTTGGTGATTGCGAAGTTGCTCTGGACCGATTGGTATTGTTAGGTGATTTTGTGGAAATAGAAGGACCCGACGAAGAAAAAATAGCCACCGTGCAAAAGAGTTTGGGACTGACTGATTTACTGCACATCGCGAAAAGCTATGCGTTCTTGATGAAGGAGCAACTCCAACAATTAGGTAAAGAGCAGATAAGAACATAAGAGCATAAGAGCATAAGAACATAAGAGCATAAGAACATAAGAACATAAGAGCACAAGAACATAAATGGGAGAATCAGAAATGGATAAGGTCGGATATAAAAAATTAATTGTGTGGAATAAGGCAGATAAGTTTGCTTTTGATGTGTACATAATAACGAGAAATTTTCCTAAAGAAGAGCTTTATGGAATCACTTCTCAACTAAGAAGGGCGGTTTTGTCTATTCCTACTAACATTGCCGAGGGATATGGCAGACAAGGCAAAAAAGAATTGAGGCAATTTGTGAATATAGCTTTGGGT
Organism: uncultured Pirellulales bacterium; assembly: GCA_964417935.1. Taxonomy (GTDB): domain Bacteria; phylum Planctomycetota; class Phycisphaerae; order Sedimentisphaerales; family Anaerobacaceae; genus NIOZ-UU13. The sequence goes on along the minus strand of CAYQKF010000017.1, from coordinate 55,322 downwards.
TCTTTGGCTGAAACGAGATATTTATTAGATTTCTCTTCAAGATTGAAATATTTAAGCACTGAGCAATACGGAAGATTAGAAAGTTTAGCGCAAGAGGTTGGCAAGCTGTTGTGGAAATTCTATAAGTCTTTATGATAACTTATGCACTTATGACTTGTGCACTTAGGCACTATTATGAAACCGGATGATGGTTACATTGCTTATATCGTGAATCCCAAGTCCGGTGCCACCGGCAGTAAATTGACCGGACGCCGATTTGAGCAATACCTTCTCAAAAGGGGGTTCGAGGTCAGGCTTAGTCTGACAAGTTCTTTAGAAAATGCCTGCGAATTAGCCACCGATGCGGCAATTGAATACGACTGTGCAATGGTTGTCGTTGTCGGCGGTGACGGTACCGTAAGAGAAGTTGCGCACGGTCTGGAAGGCAGTGACAAGCCGTTGCTGATAGTCCCACACGGAACGGAAAATCTGCTGGCGAATGAATTAGGTTTTGATGAAACGCTAAAAACAATAATAAGAACATTTGAGGCAGAATACATTCGGCCTCTGGACTTAGGAAGTGCAAATGGGAGATGTTTTACTTCCATAGCCGGCTTTGGATTTGACGGCGAAGTGGTCAAACGGGTCAGCGAGCAGCGAGAGGGACATATAGACTACTTCGATTACTTCTGGCCGATATGGCGAACATTCTGGAACTACAAATTCGACCCTATGAAAGTAGAGGTTGACGGAGAAGAGATTTTCGATGGCCCCGGACTTGTTTTTGTTGGAAACATCTCAAGATACGCTTTGGGCCTGCAGATATTACACTATGCCGATTTCGGTGACGGTTTGCTGGATGTGTGCGTTTATAAATGTGCGTCTCAACTTCACCTGGTCAAGCATTCAGTGATGACTATCTTAAAACAGCATGCCGATACCAGCGATGTTATTTATCGACAGGGCCAAAACATCCGCGTAAGTTCCGAAATTGATTCAGTGATGACTGAAATTGACGGTGACCCTGGGCCAGCTTTGCCGGTACAAATTAAGGTGATACCGCAGGCTGTCAATTGTATAGTACCCGAAGGCGCAAAACCCGCAGGAATAAGAACAAGAATTATCAGAGCAATAGGATAATACAAAGTGCCTAAAGTGACACATAAGTGTCATCCTGAGGCGAAGCCGAAGGTTCTGGCCAACGAAAAAGAGATTCTTCACTTTGCTGTGCTGTGTTCAGAATGACAGCAAAGCTGTCACTTTAGGCACATTAGCTCACTTTAGGCACTCGAATGCAAGGTATAAAAAAAATGAATTTCAAAATTGGGCAGGTCGAAATTGGTTTGGATTCGCCCTTATTCTTAATGGCAGGACCTTGTGTTATTGAAAGCGAAACCTGCTGTCTGGATATTGCGAATAGACTTGTTGATATTGGTGCAAAAACAAATGTGGGAATAATTTTCAAGGCCAGCTTTGACAAAGCCAATCGCTCCAGCTTACACAGTTTTCGTGGGCCGGGCATTGAGAAAGGTTTGGAGATTCTTGCAGCGGTTCGTCGCCAGACCAATCTGCCCGTTATGACCGATGTCCACGAACCGGCCCAGGCCGCTGTGGCCGGCGAGATTGTGGATTGTCTCCAGGTGCCTGCTTTTCTATGCAGACAGACTGATTTGCTTTGTGCCTGTGCACAAACTGGCAAACCGGTAAACATAAAGAAAGGCCAATTCCTCTCTCCCGCTGAGATGAAAAATGTGGTCGAGAAGATTCGTACCTGTGACAACGAAAAAATAACACTTACAGAGCGTGGCACGTTCTTCGGCTACAATCGGCTGGTCAATGATATGACAGCTATTGAGCAAATGAAAAAGCTGGGTTATCCGGTTGTTTTCGATGCTACCCACAGCACGCAGCAGCCCGGCGGACTCGGCAATGCCAGCGCAGGCCGACGGGAAATGGCCCCGATACTTGCAAAAGCGGCAATCGCAGCCAGCGCCAATGGCCTTTTTATTGAAGTCCATACCGAACCGGAAAAGTCAAAATCAGACGCCGCCTGCATTATGCCGATAGACTGGCTCGAAGGTTTGCTGAAAACCTGCAAAGAAATATTTGAGGTCGTACGCGGGTAAAAAAGTGTCTGGTAAGAAAAAATATTTCTATGGGCCAGTGCCTTCGCGAAGGTTGGGACGAAGCTACGGTGTTGATATCGTGCCGTTTAAGGTCTGCACGCTCGACTGTGTCTATTGCCAGCTCGGTAAAACCACAGAGAAAACTATAAAGCGCAGGGACTATGGACCCATCGAGCCTATCCTGGCCGAGCTAAGAGAGACTTTAGCTGAAGGCTTGGAAGCTGATTTTATCACTATCGCAGGTTCCGGTGAGCCGACGTTGAATTCACGGCTCGGCGAACTTATAGACGGCATAAAGAAAATTACAGATATTCCTGTGGCCGTATTAACCAACGGCACACTGCTTTACAAAGAGGATGTACGCGCCGATTGTGCAAAGGCCGATGTTGTGATACCTTCATTGGACGCCGGTGACGAACAAACCTTCCAGAAAGTAAATCGACCACACAAAGATATTAGTATCGAAAACCTGATATCCGGGTTGTGCACATTTAGAGATGAGTTTGCCGGCCAGATATGGCTTGAAGTGTTTTTTGCCGAAGGTCTCAATACCGGAACCGAGCAAATTGCGAAAATCAAGAACGCCATAGAACTCATTCGTCCCGACAAAGTCCAACTTAATACAGCCGTGCGACCCACGGCCGAGGCCGACATCAAGAGACTGGATGCCGAAAAGCTGCAGGCTATAGCTGCACGCATAGGCCCGAAGTGTGAGGTCGTAGCTGATTTCTCACTGAGCCACCACGGCAGGGGCCTTGAAAATAAAGCCGAAGATGTATTATCAATACTGAAACGCAGGCCTTGCTCGCTGAATGACATATGCTCAGGTCTGGGCATTGGCCGTAACGAAGCGTTGAAATATGTCACCGGTCTTCAACACAAGGGGATTATTCACTCCGAGAAAAAAGACGGAAGAATCTTCTTCAAGGTCAATTAAGAGCAAAGCCCTCCATTCCCCTGTGGTCAGACAATACAAAATATATCCAAATTTAACCTCAATCTGGCAACATTCACATTCATTTTTGTAAAGCTAAACGTCTTATTGGCCGATAAAAGCGTTGTAGTGTTTTTCACAATGTCGATTTTATCACATTTGTTGAAGAAAATTGAAGTTTGGGCTTTAGTAAGTTGGTTTTAGGCCGATAACAAAAGTAGGTGTTTATAGCAATACTTAACGGACTATATTTGTCAACCGATTTTGACTGAAGTTAAAGCTGCCTGTAGTAATGAAAAAAATGAAGCGACAACTGGTTTTGAACAAAGGGGTAGAGAAGTTTATATTTCGTTACGAGAACGGCTGCGAGGATGAACTTCTGGATGCTCTGATTGAGCAGGCAAAGGATAAGCGGACAGATTTCGATTGGTTTGATGCAGCCGTGCTAAGCTTCAAACTGACACAGTCGCTTATTGGCCAGGCGGACGAGATCTTAGGTGAGAATACAGATGCCCAGATTCACACGAACTAATAACGATGGCATCTGTCAAGGTAGTAATCAGTACAATTGTGTGATTTTAGAAAGTTAAGAAAACCCCCGACAAATTAAACAGGTAGGAAGATTATGGAAGACAGTATAACTATCCAAAAGTTTTTAGATTACTTGAGGTTTGAAAGGCGCTTCTCCGAACACACAGCCAAGTGTTATGGCGCCGACCTGACACAATTTGGTAAGTTTCTGGTGGGCGCTTCCGACGGCAGCCCGCCGGACACCGAGCCGATTTCACCGGCCGAGCATCATGGCGGCTCAGCTACAGCCGTGGCAACTCAGGCTAATCCGAAAGTTGACCAGTTACTTCTTTCAACAGGGACAGATGTTGTCAGGGCATATCTTGCTTTTCTAAATGAGAAGCAGTATTCCAAGGCGACTATAGCTCGCAAACTGGCCACCCTGCGGAGCTTTTACAAGTTTCTTGTTAAAAGAAACCAGCTCACTTCCAATCCGGTTGTAGCTGTAAGAACTCCAAAACAGGATAAAAAACTGCCGCGATTTCTTGAGTACGAAGAAGTAAAGAAACTACTCGATACGCCGCCGATGAATAGCTGGCTCGGTGCCAGAGACAGAGCTATTCTGGAGACACTTTACAGTACCGGCATAAGAGTCAGCGAGCTTGTAGCGCTAAATATGGACGATATAGATTTTCTGGGCGAGATCGTGCACATCAGAGGCAAAGGCAAAAAAGAAAGAATCACACCTATCGGCTCATCCGCCTTGCAAGTCATTCAGCATTATATGGAGTTCAGGAATAAACGGGCACAAAATAATACTAATTTTGACTCCAAAGTTCTGTTCGTGAACAAACACGGCAAACGGCTCAGCACCCGCAGCGTCCGCCGTAAGATGGACAAATATCTTAAAATGGCCGGACTGGACCCAGCAATCAGTCCGCATACATTGCGTCATAGTTTTGCAACGCATATGTTAAACAATGGTGCGGATTTAAGGAGTGTCCAGGAGCTGCTCGGCCATCAGTCCCTGTCAACGACCCAGATTTACACGCATCTTACGACAACAAAGCTCAAAGACGTCTATGAAAACGCTCACCCGCGAAGTGGTGGCAATGGTGAGCAGCAAGAACCTAATGACTATTGAGCTTTGTGTTATTACCTGCTTGGAAATGTTCTTAATCGTTAGCAAAAAGCCGCCTTTTAAGGCGGCTTTTTTTATGGATGATCCGGCTTTTGGGTTAATTTCGCATTGTGTATCTCAATCATCGAATCGAGCAGGTCTTTGTTTGTCGCATTCCTTTTGATATAGAGGCTTTTAGTTCTTGCCAAAACCTGCGACGATTCTATCTTCAAGAGAAAATTGACGAGACAGTCAAGGGACAAGTTCTCCAGCCTTACCTCAACGATCGTCCCAGAGTAATTTGAATCTATTGGCAATACCTGCTGCCTCATGGTCACAAGATTTTCTGCCAAGCCGCATTCTTCGATTAATGATTCTAAGAAAGGCAGCAACTCAAACGTTTTCTGTTGGGAAGCAATCTTGGTACGCAAATTTTCGAGACTGTCACGGATAAAGATATATTCTTTGCTTCTGGCACGAAGTTTTTCAAGCTCCTGTTGTTTTTGGAAAATAACCCGATTGAGTGTCTCAATCCTGGCAAGAGCCGGCTTGACTCCAGCAGTGAACAGTGACCATACCGCTATGAAAATCACTAAACCCCCAGCCAATAATCTTTCTCTTCGTGTCAAGCGTATCATTTCGGTTCCTGTATTGATGAAGACAACAGCATCGTAAAGTGTACGATGCCGCTTTTGGATTGTTGTGGATCCTTGACATCAACGAGTGTGAAGCCGGGAACTTCTTGTAAGAGCCATTGCCATTGGTACACCGAATCGAATGAATCGGAGGTACCATTAACCCGGACAGTATCGGCAGCTATTAATATATCATCAACCTTTATTTTTGCCCGCGAAGGACTGTTCGCACTTACCCTTTGCAGAACCTCAAGCGGCGTTAAACGAGTTGGAGACAAAGAGGCAAAAAGCTGGGAATCCTTGCGGAAAGATTCGAGCTTTTGCTCCAACTGGACAAGAGGACTTATAATATTTTTCTCTTCCGGCAATGTCGCTGTAAAAATTTCTGTGGTTTTGTTATTTAAGCGTGCGTAATCGGCTTCCAAATGTGACAATCGCACAAATAGCCCAACCAGGAGGAAAACAGCAATTGCACCTATAAGTGTTGCGCAAACTACAAGCTCTTTTTTCAGGTTTAACGCCGGCTCTGCATCAGCTTTGTCAGCTTCGAGAAAGTTAATACCCTTAGTTTGTTCAGGTGCCAATACCCTCAAAGCCAGACCTTCTGCGACACATATCGGCAAATTTTCTTTGTGCTCGGGCAGGCTTTTTACCTTGGTACAGCAATCAACAACTGTGGTTTGACAATGCAGATTTTCTTCAATTAGACCCGCCAGATAGTCAGAGATTTCGCCGGTGGTTGTCAGGTAAATCTTAGTGTCCTGCTCGATACCTGCTCCGTACACCTTTTGCCAGGTAACCTGGGCTTCACGCGATAAGACCTCCGCGATCTGCTCCTGAACAGAATCAATATTACTGTCAGAGCCGGTAATAATCGGAATGCTTCTTACAACTAAAACATCGTCGTCCCGGGTAACTGCTAAAGTAAGATAACACTCATCTATATACGCAATGATGGCCTGGCCGGTCATAATTTCGGGGTGGTTTACAGCAACTGTCGAATGAACCGCAAAAATCGCCGCCTCTACCAAACTGGGGTGCATTTTAACCTCAGTGAAGATGTTTAGTCTTTCGTGAAGCGATGTTCTGGCCACCGCTGCTGTAAGGACAGAATATTTTCCCTCCGGCAGCGGATGGTACGAATATGCCTGAGCAACGATTTTCTCCGCCTCTACTGGAAAATTATGCTCTAACGCAGACCAATTTTGTTCACGGATTTGTTCCAGCCCGGCAGAATCAGTATTTAGGTTCCGAAAGAAGACAGCATCATGTGGCATCGAAATTGCCACGTCCGCACGCCGGTCAAAACCATATCGGCTGAAAAGCAGCCTCAGTATATTTTCAGGCGAGTCCGTACTTCGACGTATTTGGGTATCGAAGACCTTTTCAATGCAGAATTCCCCGGCTGTGCGCACAATCTGTACCGCACATAAATAAGAAGAACCAATATCTATGCCGATACACCGCTTAACCATTATCTTTTCTCCAGCTTGCTTTTATACAAGTAACGTATTCCTGCATCCTTAAAGCTCTTTGTATAATATTACATCAACATTTTTAGTTTTCATATTTCTGGCAAGAATAGCAACCGTCGTACAAGAGAGCCCGTCAACAGTTCCCTGTGATGTAACACGATAGTACTGCTCCGTGGGACTGACCGTAATAGTCTCTTTGATTGCCTGATAAATACTATCCGTCATTCCGGGAATATCACGCAGTTCCATAACGCTGCCAAAAGATTTGAATTTTCGGTGTTCAATAATCATCTGAGCCAAAGCAGGGTCCATACTCTGCGACAAACTCTGGATTACACGCTTTGACGCCCAATTAATGTTAATTTTTTCGTCTCCTCTAACCGTTACATAATCCCGTAAGCAGCCGAAAACCTGTGGCGTTATCCCTCTGACCAGCAGAAGCTCTCCAGTCGTCTCAAGTGAGTTATTCCTGCACCGATATGGGAGTGTCAAGTTACTATAGTAATCCGACTCTGCTCCTAAATTTTCATGCTTTATGAAGGGCAGGTACGTAACCTCATTATCACTGTCAATCCAGTCAATAATTGAAGGGACCAGCCCATAGCTGATGAAAAAATCGCCGAGGCGCTCTCGATTCAGCAGGTCGATAAGCCGAAGTAACTGGTCTATTCTGGTTCTATTTAGTCCACCGTCTTTATCTTTCAGCAGGTTGATATTCAGTTTGCCGTTTTCTTCAGTTACAGTTATAGAGCAGCTCCCATTACCAACAGGAAGAGTATCTTCTCCCGAAAGCAGATTCTGTAACTTCCTGTTTGTATGGATATCTTCTGTATCCCTGATAGCTGCAATCGCAATATTCAGCCCTGCTCTTGCACAATTGAGCGCCTGCTCAGACTTTCGCAAATCGTCCACGGCAAGCAGGTCGGCGCGGGCCTTATGGTTGAACCCAAACAGCAAAACCCCTAACAAGATAACCATACACAGGACAACAACAACCACAAATCCCTTTCGTTCTGTTTTTGCTCTTTTTGTTCTCATTATTTGCTAACCGATTCCAATGTTTCGGATAGAGTTTCTCGGCCTCGGCTCCCGGAGCAACCTACATACGCAATAGTACCATAGTGGCATTGCCGATAATTTTCGTCCTTACAGGTAATACCAATTTTTACCGCATACGGAAGTGTTCTCTTTTGCTTAATAAAATTCCATTCCGGCAGCCACTGCTTTCCATCAAAAAAGTCTAATTCGACACACTCAACGTTTGCCAGGAGTGGTCGCCAATTTCTTTTTTCGATGAGCTTTTCAGGTGTACCAACGTATCTTCTCTGACTTAGAGAAAGTGTGCCGCTGTCTTTATCAAATTTGTAAGCAACATTGAACAGGCCGTCTGCCTGACCATCCTGGCAGAAAAGCCCATTAGTAGTTACCAGATGCAAAATCTCACCGTCCGGAGCTTCCGGCTCACAATTAAAATATATGATTGGCTTCTCAGTGATTTCCCTCTCCCCCCGGGAAATTGCTCCGGCCGAGTCTGAGCGCTCCTGCGTTTTGCCGAGATACGAACAGCGTATCTGTTGAGCCATTTGTCTCAGCACTTTCCGCGTCTGGCCAGACAGAGTCATCCTAACTTTATAGACATCGGTCGATCTTGCTGTTGCAAAATAGCTGCCGTAAACCATTGAGACAATCGTAACGATTATTGTCATAGCAACGAGAATCTCGACCAGTGTAAATCCAGTTCGAAGTCCACCTCGAAATTGAGCAGCCCGACTCATCGGGTATCGGGTATCGAGTATCGAGTATCGATTGTCCGCCGTAGCTTCAGCGAAGGCGGAAGTATCGAGATATTTGCCGGGTTTACTTCTCACGGTAATCTCCTGTCTGCAACATAAGTTGACATTTGCAGATTTTTGTAACCGGCTCCCTGCTTCCAGCCGACATCAACACATATTTTTCGCAATCCGATAATATTGGCTTCAGCTAAGCGATGCGACTGCAAGTCCGTAACTTCAGTTCGCCAGCGCAGGCATAAGGCATTTTTTTCTACCGTGCCGGACTTAGCTCCTTCTTTCGGGTATCCGAGAGCCAGGGTCTCTGCGATTTTCTCTTCTGCCAAAAGAACGGCCTGCGAAGTTACCTCTGCCGTCTCGACCATCCTGATACTGATAAGATGCAGCCGTATTAAACCCAGCAGAGAAATTGAGACAATAGCAAGAGCCACAATAACTTCTACGAAGGTAAATCCAGTGGGAATTTCAACTTGCCTGTTTTTCACATTATTATCGTTACCCATCAAGGTTCCAGCTTTCAATATCAGCATTGTCTTCTGCGCCGCCATCCTCGCCATCTTTACCATAGGATTTCAAATCGTAGTCTCTGCTATGCACTCCCGGAGAAATGTAGATATACTTATTACCCCAGGGGTCCGATGGTGCTTTATCAAGATAACAGTCGGCGTTATACCCTTTTATGCCCGGGTTCGAGACGAGTACCTCAAGACCTTCGGAAGTGGTGGGAAAACGGCCTGTGTCGGTTTTGAATAAGGCTAACGCTGATTCGATGTTACGTATATCAACTTTGCCCTTCATTTTCCGGGCCTGTTCGGGTCTGTTTAGAATCCGTGGCATAATTATCGTCGCCAAAAGACCCAAAATCACCACCACAATCATAAGTTCAATCAAGGTAAAACCAGCATTGCGTAATTGTTGCTTCTTTACTTTCAGTATCATATCAGCACACCTCTAAAGGACCTGATTTATCTCAAATATCGGCAGTAAAATAGCTAATACTATAAAGCCGATAATAGCACCCATAATAAGAAGTATTGCAGGCTCAAGCAGCGAGGTCAGCGTTTTAGCTGTCAGCTCGACTTCGCCGTCGTACATATCAGCAATATCTATAAGGCCATCTTCTATGTTCCCGCTCATTTGGCCCGTTGCGATTATGTGGATCACAATAGGTGGAAACAGTTCGGTCTTTCTTATTGCCTCTGCGATATCATCCCCTCTGTTAACCCTATCCTTTACAGAATCCAGGGCTCCTGCAATAAAACGATTTTGGACTACGCCTTTTACAATTTCCAGAGCGCCAAGTATTGGGATACCACTTGTAAGAAGTATGCCTAATGTCCTGGCAAGCCTCGCTGTTTCCGCTTTAAGAAAGAGTTTACCAAAGAGAGGCAGCTTTAGTTTGGAGCGGTCCCATCTAATTCTGCCGTCTTTGGTTCTCATCCAGGCTCCAATCCCGAAGAAAACCACACAAACCGCAATAGTAATCGGCACGAAATATGTTTTCATAAAAGCGCTTATTGAAATTAGCAGCCTCGTTGGCAGTGGAAGGGTCCGATTCATTTCAAGGAAAATCTGCGTAATGCTGGGCACAACAAATGACAAAAGGAACACCACTACTGCTACTGCAACCACAGACATCATAAGCGGATAAGCAATAGCTGATTTGACTTTGCTCATAAGATGCACACGTTTTTCCAACATTTCCGCCAATCTCAGGAAGACCTCTTCTAAGGTTCCGCTCGTTTCCCCCGCAGCCACCATATTCACGAACACGTTTGAAAAAACGTCCGGATGTTTTCCAAGTGCAGCCGAGAGTGCACTTCCCGAGCTGACACTGTCACAGACTTCTTTCATAATCTCTGCCAGGGGATTATCCTGGTTTCCCAAACGCATTACTTTGCGTTCGGAACGTCCCTGCAACTGCTCGACTAATGCTGATAAAGCAGGTACAAGCGGCATACCGGCACGCAACAGTGTCGCCAATTGGCGTGCTATCCTACAAACGTCCTTAGTGTTGGTCCTTCTAAAAATGTCCTTCCCGTACGCCTTTTCATTTGTATCAGCACGATTATTATTCCGGTTCTCCAAACGCGATAAATTGCGTTCGGTCTCTCTCTGGGCCACCTTAGATGCCTGAACGGACTTTTCAGTCAGCAAATTGTAGTCAACCACCGACACGTTCACTCACCTCGAAACTTGTTTGAACACTATCCTGTGTAACCCTGCAAACCTCTTCAAGAGTAGTTTCACCGGCCAGCGCCTTGCTTAATCCGTCCTCTCGCAAAGTGTTCATACCTTTTTCAACAGCTACTTGCTTTATGACATGTGAACCGGCCCGTTTAGTTGTCAGATCCTTGATGTCGTCATCGATAAACAACAGTTCAAAAATTCCTGTCCTGCCCATGTACCCGGTCTGAATGCAGTTCTCGCAACCGAGCCCCTTATAGAACTGCCCCCGGACCAATGACGCCTTTTCTTTTTCACTCCACAATGAAATCATTTGCTCCTGGGGTCCGTAAGAGCTTTTGCATTGTGGGCATACAACTCGTATAAGCCGTTGCGCCATAACGGCAATGACCGACGATGAAATCAAGTAAGGTTCAATACCCATATCAGTCAGCCGAGTTATGGCTGAGGCCGAATCGTTCGTATGCAGAGTACTTAAAACTAAATGACCCGTAAGGGAGGCCTGAATCGCTATCTCAGCAGTTTCAAGGTCGCGAATTTCTCCTATCATAATCACATCGGGGTCCTGCCTGAGAATGTGACGGAAGCAATTGGCAAAGGTAAGGTTTATCTTGGGCTTTACCTGCATTTGCCCAATCCCGGGGAGCTGATACTCAATCGGGTCTTCGACCGTAAGGATGTTTCGCTCTTCGCAGTTAAGCTCGCTAAGAGCGGCATAGAGCGTCGTTGTCTTGCCGCTGCCGGTAGGGCCGGTAAGCAAAATTATGCCATGAGGAATGTTAATCAAATTTCTAAAACGATTAATCATCTCCGCACTAAAGCCCACCTGCTCCAAACCCAATTGGCCTCGGCCTTTATCCAGCAGCCTGAGCATCACACGTTCGCCGCCCAATGTCGGGATAACGGAGACTCGAATATCCACCATGTCCCGGCCTATTTTAATCCGGCTCTGGCCATCCTGCGGCAATCTTCGCTCGGCAATATTAAGATTAGCCATAATTTTTAGTCGTGACAGAAGTGCCGCAATCTGATGCTTCGGCAAAGTAAACACATCGTGCAGCACCCCATCAATCCTGAAACGTATCCGTGCTTCATCTTCGTATGGCTCAATGTGAATATCGCTGGCCCTGCTGTGCACCGCCTGAAAAAAGATTTTATTGACCAGCTTTACAATCGGCGCTTTGTTGGCAATGTTGAGCAGGTCTTCTGCGTGGGTTTGAATACCACTCTCACCAGAGTTACTACCCTCATCTGTCAAACTTTGCACGTCGGAGCTGCCGTTATCACCGCCGGCGGATGTGCTTTGATAGTAACAACGACTTATAGCCTTTTCTATTTCAGAAGCGGGACACGTAACCCGACTGCATGGTTGCCCTGGTTTCCAGAGGCCCTTTATCGCTTCCGTGGTCCCGGCTAAGATGCTCAAAATTGCATCATACGCTTCTACATTAAGCGCATCTGCCAGAGCAATTGCGACCTGGCCGTCCTCCAAAATGACTGGAATAGCACATTGGTTCTTAAGAAATTCAAGCGGCAGTCTTCTTACAAGCTCCGGATTTAACTGCTCCGGCGAAATAGTTTCCAAATACTCACTGGGCTGCACACCAGACTCCAGACTCCAGACTCCAGATCCAGCTCTTGGGTCTTGGGTCTTAGGTCTTGCGTTTTGTCCTTGTAGCTCTTTGTCCACCAATTGACCTCCTCGAAGCCAGTAAAAACGCTCAATTGTTAATCCTGCCCGTTCTTTTGCTCAAAATCTTTCAACACTTGCTCAATTTCTTTTTTCTTTTCCCCGGCCATTTGCTCCAAATCCTCCTGGCTGCTCATAATATGTGGTGTTATAAATATAAGCAGATTTGTCTTTTGCAGTTGATCTTTCTTGAATCTAAACAAACCACCAACCAGAGGAATATCAGCCACGAAAGGTATTTTCTTCTCGATGGTAATTTTATCATCCCGAATAAGACCACCAATCACAACGGTTGAGCCGCTGTTCATAGAAACGACTGTCTCAGCCTCTCGTTTAGCTGTCGAGGGAGTATCTAAAGCAAGGCTGGTAACATCTTCGATAAGTTTCGTGAACTCGCTTTTAATTTCAAGCCTGATAAGCCCACCCTGGCTGATGTGGGGCGTTATCTCCATAGTAATACCTACATCCTTGTATTCGTATGTTTTTATCACTGTCGGAGTAAGGGGGTCTCCCTCGGTAATTTTCGATTGCACAACAAAAGGCCTGCTTTCACCCACAATTATCTTGGCCATATTGTGGTTGGAGGTCAGCATATATGGTGTCGAAAGAATATTAACGCCGGATTGCTTTTCCAAGGCGTGCAGCATAGCTCCTATTCTTACATCTGAGCCGCTTCCTCTCCACAAACCAACCGCCAGGCCTTCGAGGGTGCCGCTGGCAAAATCCACACGCGGACCAAAATTCGTTGCCCCGAAAAACCGGGCACTACCATCCACTGACTCATCAAGCGTGGCCCAGTCAACACCTATTTTCTTTAAGCTATCCTCACCGATTTCCATAATGAGCATCTCAACGAAAACCTGCTCACGGAAAATATCGAGCTTTTCTATAATCTCGACGAGAACCTCATAGTCCTGTACAGAAGCGGCAATGATTAACGCGTTCGTACCTTCATCGGCAGTAACCTGAATCGGCTGGGTGGCTTCGAGCGCGCCGGCGATTTTTAGATTCGACAGGGCGGCCGTAAGCGATTCAGCTACATTTTTGGCCTGACCGTTGTTGAGGTAAACCACATGAACATTGTTTGTTCCGATGGGCCGTTGAATATCAAGCTGCATTATTAGCTTATCAATAGTTTCGGTGTCCTGAGCATTAGCAACAACAATAAGAGAGTTCGTCCTTGAGTCAGGCAGAATCTTAATATCTGTCTCAATCCGCGGCATACTCCGGCTGCGAGCAGCCTGTGGAGAAGTGGACTTGTGTTTCTGCATTATGCGGCTTATTTGCTCGCTGAGAACCTGGGCTGATGCATACTCCAAGCTAAAGACGGTAACCTGCTCTTTCGAGCCTGTTAAATCAAGCTTTTGAATAATTGTGGCAATATGATGTATATTCGAACAGGTATCCGTAATCACAATCGAATTCGTCCTTGTGTAGGTCGCCATCTGTGAGCCTGTAGCCAAAAGAGGCTGAATAATCTGACTGACTTCTGCCGCATCGGCGTAGCTCAACGGTATAATCTGGGTAACAATAGAATCACTTTGGGGTATTTCTGCAGGATTACTGCCGACGCGAACCTGCAGGTTGCGTTTTGCGGCATCCGCCCTCGGGACTATCTTGACAAGATTTTCGGCGGGCACAGCCGCATATCCCTGCACCTCCAAAATCGATTCCAAAACCTCATAGAGGTCACCCAGACGTATCTTCGTAGGGGACATCAGCGTAACAGTGCCGCGGACATTTTCATCCACGACAAAATTAATACCGGTTATATCTCCAATGGTTTTGAGAACCGTCCGAATATCAACCTGCTCAAAGTTTACAGATATAAGCTCGTCAGCCATTCCGGGTTTATTAAGTACCGGCATATTTACTAAGTGTGTACGCTCTTGAGAAAATAGCTGCTCTGAAGCGGTAACTGGCCTGTCGCTTTCCAGACCCCAGACCCCGGACACCAGACTCAAGTCTTGAGTCTTGGGTCTTGAGTCTTGAGTCTTGAGTCTTGGCCGGTTATTCCCGCGTGTTTTAGGCACCGGAAAAGCCGGCAAAGCCATTGAGCCGCTTTCGCCGGCCAAATTTGCATTCATTCTATTCAGTTGTTCAATTTGTCTTGCAGCATATTCAGAACGCAAGTTTTCAGTTGGTTGCTTAATATCCTCTTGCCGGGATTGAATTGCAACAGGCGTAGAATCCGACTCGCAGCCTGCAAAATTTATGCAAAATACGCATATAAAACAAAGAAGGCTTTTTAACAAATTCTGTATTTTTTGCTCGTTGGTTTTTAAGTTCTTTAATAACATCTGTTCCGCCTGTCCACTCTGAATTTAAAAATGACTTACCGCAAAGCAAATGACAGTTCTTCAGTTTCACCATCGCGTAATAGCTCTACATTTATAGCTTCCTGTGTCCTTGCTTTTTTTAAAACCTGGAAGGCCTTCTGCTTGCTGGTCAACTGCTGTCCATTGACCTCGCAGATAATGTCACCGTCCTTTAAGCCGAGAGCTTTTGCCATCGGTATGTTTTCCAAACCTGTTATTCTAAGTCCTTCGACCTGGCCGTTAACAGCATAAGGCTCAATAACCGCTTTGCTTAACATAGCCTCCATATATGTTATCATTGTTGGAATCTCAGTAAGAGGCTGTTTAACCGGCAAAATAGGTTTCACAACTTTGCCGGCTTCGCTAATAGTTTGTGACGAAGACCCCTGCGTATTTTTTTCATTATGTTTGCCGGTTCTATTCAGTGTTAACTTTTTTCTCTGTCCATTATGAAGCAATATAATTGCATTCTCCTCTATGCTATTAATACGAGCCTCTGCTACGTTCTGCCCCGTTTTATACAGGTCAAGCATATTAGTTTTAGTATCTTTTATGATTGCTCGAGAAACCTCTGTACTGCCGCAGACAGTGCCGACCAATGCCAAGCCAAGTTCCTCCTCAGCCGACCTCGCCACAATGTCGGGCAAGGATTTGTCTTCCACGTTCGACGAAAGTGTACTACCAAATATATTTTGCTCAACGATGGCTGAATAGTCTTCGCCCGAGGACTCAACCGCATTTTCAGCTCCATTGGCACTTGCATTTTCGGTACTAACTGCCAAGGCTGGCGTAAAAATTTCTGCCGGGTGCTGCGGCATTATCACCGTTCTGACAATCACAAAGCAAAGCACGAGAACAAGCGCTAACTTAATTACAAACAAAACCTTACGAATATACAATTTGCCACCTCCTTTCGCTTAAACACACTTTCTCCACTCAAAATCTATCGTCTTATTGCCCTCTGCACTTAACCCAGAGACCCATGTGTTAAACCTTATGCACGTTCGGCGCAACCAAATCATTCAGGAATCATTTTTATGGGGCTATATGGATAGCAGGTGTTAGCCAGTCCGTGAAATAAAATCGGTGCCAACAGCGACCGGGTCCGGATAAAAAGCCTGCCCTGAGCCCATTCGACTACGGTCAAGGTAAACTCTGCCGAAAAGGCAAAGGGGCTGCCGAAAGGTCTTAGAACCGCAGCTGGCGGGAGGTAATACGACATACAAAATACGAACTACCGGAGGAATTCCCGCTATACATAGTTATAAGACGACATAATAATTAACGACACCAATCTTGGTGCGCAAAGAAAAAGCCGCTTTCTCGATGTATCGGGAAAGCGGCAGCTTGAAGATATCCGTATTAACTCTCTTATCCTTCGGCTTTTGGAGTCTCGGCTTCAACTGCTTCAGTCGCAACCTCTTTAGCGGGAGCTTCTTTTTCTTTCCGGCCGGCGTGACTCTTGCGATGAGCAACCTTCGGCAGACCCTGTAAAGAATCACCCTCAGACCATCGCTCTTCGTCTTTTAGCTGTTCGATACGTTCGGCACGTGTCAGAACATTGCGGTGCCGGCTCAGGGCACCTTTGATTTTTAAAGAACGATCAATAGACATTCAAAATTTCTCCTAAAAAACTACTTTGGCTTCACTAACTTGCCGTAAGCGTCACTGAAAAGTTTTGCCGCAAAAGTTTCATAATTCGGAGGAGCTTTGTATTCGGCTCCGACCTTGATAATTTCTTGCAATGCCTTGTCTCCATCAGTCCCAGCTGTTCCCGGGTTATCATATCTATTTTTTGTTTGCAAGAACCAACGACCGTTTTCCATCACAATTTCGGTATCAATGTTATTCCTGGCAAAATGGTCTCGCACCGGCACCAAATCCGCATGCGCTTCATACTGCACCAGAACAATTACATTGTTACCCGTTGGCTTAGGCTTAACCGGCTCAAGTTCTTCAATATCCACTAATGTACTATCTTCAACCAGCGCAGGCGGTTCCATTATATCGGCCATATCCTGCTCCATCGGATTTTCCTGGCTAATCTTTGACGTTTCTACGGCTGAGCCAATTTTTCTCTGGTCGGTTGGATAATAAAACTGACCGAGTCGATAGGCCGCCAGAACCAGCAGAATAAGGCCCAGAAGCAATGCGACAGCAAGCTGATACGGCATAGAGAACTCAATTCTGCCGACATTAAACTGGACAATTCTTGGCTTTCTCCACCATTTTGCCGCGGCTTTGGATGTTTCTGCATCTACGGCTGCCTTTTGGTTCGTGACCGGCTCATCTTTTTTTGGGACAGGCTTTTTCGGGCGCATTTTTTCTAAAGTCCTGCCGTAGCCGGGCTTATTGCGAGCCTTGCTCATCACTTCATAAAGAGCCTTTTTTCTTCGATTCCGCGCCATGGCCGAATCCGTTCAATTTTATTACACGTCCATTAAACCATTATTATATCGGCATAAGTTAAAAAAACAAGCCAATATTAGCCATGAAATCGTCCAATTTTCTATAATATCTTAAATCTTAGAAAAAAGGAATATAATTCTTGACGCGAAAGCAGCTAATTTGGTATAAACAGAGTAAGTGAGGTTAGTACGAGTGCAGAGCCTGCCCTGAGTGAAAGAAAGCTTGCCCTGAGCGCAGCCGAAGGGCCGAATGGCTGGGTAACCGCGAGTTATGAACCTCTGACGTGTCGAGTCTTTGTAGTTCTTCGTTAGAGGAGGAGTTATTATGCAAAGCACAAAGGTCTTAATAAGAACTTTGCGCTTCGTAGTGAAGCTTTTAAATTTCAATTAACAACCTATATTAAAATTTTTTGAACCACGCCCGTCGTCCGTAGGATGCCTTGCGGCAAAGACGGGACGGGGTGAAGGAGGATTGTTATGTCTAAGAAATTGATTTATTTGGCTTCTATGGTGAATGTGTTAAATTTGGAGGTGTGCAAAACTTACTCTATTCGTTCAGCAAGGAAAGTAAGTTTGTTCAGGGATTTTGTGTTGGCTGTGTTTCTGTCGGTTGCGTGTTCCCTGCTCACGGCGATGCCGGTCGCTTATGGCGAAGAGGGATATGCTTTGGAAGTTAATGGAGGAACGGTAACAATTGATGATGATGAAGACGCTCTTCGATTGAGTAGCTACACTTACGAGTTCTGGATGAAAGACCTGGAAGGACCAACAGGTAGCTGGAGAAACGTTTTCTGTAAAGGTCCGGGAGATACTGCTGCGGGGAGAGGACCACTCGTAGCGCTCCGCCCAGATGAACCCGGACTGCATTTCTCTCACAGCACTGGGACTAGTCAGGAGACAATAGACACTCATGAAGGAGTTCCAGTAAACGAGTGGACACATATAGCACTTGTGCTTACTTCTTTGAATGGAGAGCAGATAATATATCAAGATGGGGTACAGGTGGCAGTGGAAAGTGCCTCCAACCTTACCGACGCTACGCAGAGCTCTGTTCTTCGCATAGGCCTGGGGGCCAATGTTGTTTTGGACGATTTTCGCGTCTGGAACTATGCCCGCACCCAGGCAGAAATCCAGGCCGACATGAACCGGGAAATCTTCGGGGTTGAAGAGGGATTAGTCGGTTACTGGAGATTTAATGAGGGAGAAGGAACGACGGCCTATGACATGTCGCCTTACGAAAACCACGGAAACATTACAGCTGCTACCTGGACAACGGAAGCTGCCCCTATTGCGCCTGGTAAGCCTCCAGTTTTTGCTTCCCGCCCCGATCCTGCCAATGGCGCCCTCTATGCCGATACTTGGGTGAACCTTAGCTGGCGTCCGGGAGATTTTGCACTCTCGCACGATGTATATATCGGCGACAATTTTGACGATGTGAATGCTGGAGCCGAAGGTACATTCTTAGGCAACCAGACCGGAACGTATTTTCTTATCGGCTTTACCGGATTTCCCTATCCGGATGGCCTCGTTCCCGGCACAACTTACTATTGGCGAATCGATGAGGTCAATGATACCGAGCCGAACAGCCCATGGAAGGGACCTGTCTGGAGCTTTTGGATTCCCCCCAGGAAGGCTTATGAACCTGTCCCGCCGGATGGTGCCAAGTATATTGACCAAAATGTGGTCCTTAGCTGGACGACTGGTTTCGGTGTGAAATTTCACACTGTTTACTTCGGTGATAATTTTGACGATGTGAACAACGCCGTTGTGGGTATCCCTCAGCCAGCTACAACCTATACTCCAGGCACAGTTGAGTTAGAGAAAACTTACTACTGGCGGGTCGATGAGTTCGATGGCTTAGTCACATATAAAGGTGACCTCTGGAGTTTCAAAACCCTACCCGACATACCCATTACCGATCCCAATCTTGTGGGCTGGTGGAAGCTTGATGAAGGTTCCGGTACTACTGTCCTTGATCGTTCCGGCCACGGCAATCATGGCGCACTTCAAGGTGACCCACAGTGGGTAATTGGGTATGACGCCGATGCGTTGATGTTTGATGGCGTCGATGACTGGGTGGAGGTACCACACGCCGACATTCTGACGGTTGACAGCGAAGTTACTGTAATGGCATGGATATATACTGAAAGGCATACCGGCCCTCCCGGTCAAGACTACCAGGGGATTGTTGCAAAGGGAAATAGTATCCGGTCGTATAGCCTTTACACCCAGGCAGCCGGCACCCTTCATTTCAGCACAACAAGTGAAGATGCTTATGTTGGTTCGAGCAGTAGCGACCTGGTGCCACTCAATGAATGGGTGCATGTTGCCGCTATGGTAGTAAATGGCAGTCACCTGTTTTATATCAATGGAGAACCTGCTGGTGAAGGCGGAGGAGGAATTACACTGCCGGGGGCAGCGGACACTGCTAATGTTGTTATCGGCAGGACTCAAGAGGGCAGCACTCGCAGTTTTCTCGGGATGATAGATGACGTCCGCATCTACAACAAGGCACTGACTCAGGACGAGATTGAGCAGGTTATGCGGAGTGACCCGACACTTGCCTGGGGTCCGAGCCCGGCTAATGGCTCAACGCCGTACATCAGAGATGTGACGCCTCTTAGCTGGTCGCCGGGAGATAGTGCATCTCAGCATGATATTTACTTCGGCACCGATAGAGACGCCGTTGCCGATGCCGATGCATCCGATACGGCCGGCGTATATCGAGGCCGACAAGGTGTTACCATTTACACTCCATCCGAAAGCGTTGAATGGGGCGGCGGGCCTTACTACTGGCGTGTCGATGAGTATAATACCGATGCGACAATCAGCAAAGGCAACGTATGGAACTTCTCGGTAACCGACTTCATTGAGATAGATGATTTTGAGGACTACAACGACTATCCGCCCGACGAGATATTCAGTACGTGGATAGACGGATGGGAAGTCCCGACGAATGGCTCTATGGCAGGTCATGCTGAACCTCCTTTTGCCGAGACTACGATTGTTCACGGCGGCTCTCAGTCGATGCCGCTTTATTACGAGAACAATTTCAAGTACTCTGAGGCAGCCATGACGTTGGTCTCGGCGCGTGATTGGACCGAAGAAGGTGTTGGAGTATTGTCGCTGTGGTTCAGCGGCGATGCGTCTAATGCTGCTGAGCTGATGTATGTTGCTCTCAACGGCAGCGCGGTGGTCTATCACGATAATCCCGACGCGGCGCTTATAGAGGAGTGGACAGAATGGACTATCGACCTGCAGGAGTTTGCAGCTCAGGGCGTGAACCTGGCCAATGTCAATACGATTTCTATTGGTTTCGGCGATAAGAACAATCTGCAGGCAGGTGGTTCAGGTTTAGTCTTTTTTGATGATATTCGGCTGTATCAGCCGGCACCACCAGAGCCAGAACCGGAACCGTAAACCGAGATTTAGATGGCCCTCATTGCTTCTTGCGAAGCAAGATATGTTGCTTGTCGTTATGAAAGGGTTAATGGGTAGAAAAGCGATAATCATCATCTTATTGGTTGGAGGGATTGTCGGGGCTGCATTCGGTTTCAGTGAAAATAAGGGAGGAGCCGTTTGGCCAGGACGTAAGTGGGAGCAGACCAGGCCGGTAGAGGTGGGAATGGATGGGGCCATATTGCTAAGAGCCCGTGACTATGCGCTCACCGGCGAAGGGTCAGGCTGTGTCATCCGCTACGGTCGGTGCGTTATGCAGTGGGGCGACCAAACTAAGCGATACGACCTTAAGTCAACAACAAAAGCAATTGGCATTACCGCTGTGGGTCTGGCGCTGAAAGACGGGAAAATCAACAGTTTGAGAGACCAGCCCAAAAAATATCATCCAGGCTTTGGTATTCAGCCTGAGTCAAATATCGAGACCGGCTGGCTCGATAAGATAACGCTCTTTGACCTTGCTACCCAGACCGCAGGTTTCGATAAAAGCGGTGGATATACGAGTCTGATGTTCGAGCCGGGGACAAAATGGTCGTACAGCGATGGCGGGCCGAACTGGTTGGCTGAATGTGTTACGTTAGCTTATGGACAGGACCTTAACAAGCTGATGTTTGAGCGCTTCTTTGGTCAGATTGGGATAAGTACATCTGATTTGACCTGGCGGAACAACGCCTATCGGCCAAAAGAGATTAACGGCATCAAACGGCGGGAGTTCGGCTCAGGCATCAGCGCCAACGTCGATGCGATGGCGCGGATAGGATACCTTTATCTGCGAGAGGGTCGCTGGGGGGATAAGCAAATCATTCCCGACTGGTTTGTCGATATGGTGCGAACCGTACCTCGTGCAATACGGGGGCTGCCGGTAGTCAAGCGGGAAAGCTATTTCAATGCCTCGGACCACTACGGCCTTTTGTGGTGGAACAATGCCGATGGGACTATGGCCAAGGTGCCGCGTGACACCTATTGGTCATGGGGGCTGTACGATAGTTTGATTGTGGTGATACCGAGTCTCGATATCGTGGCCGCGAGGGCGGGTAAATCGCTCAATAAAGCACGCAATTCCAACTACAAGACAATCGAGCCTTTTATTGAACCAATCGTGTTGTCAGCAACGCAAAAGGGCGGTAGGGCGGTTGCACCGTATCGGCCAAGTCCTGTGATAAAGGGTATCGAGTGGGCACCGACCGATACGATTATCCGGCAGGCATCCGGCAGCGATAACTGGCCGATTACGTGGGCGGACGATGATAATCAATATACAGCTTACGGAGACGGCTGGGGATTTGAGCCGAAAACTAAAAAGAAGCTGAGTCTCGGCATTGCGAAAATTATTGGGTCGCCACCTGATTTTCGGGGAGTCAACATTCGCACAGATACCGGCGAACGAATAGGGCAGGGGGCTAAAGGCGCGAAGGCAAGTGGGCTTCTGTGCGTCGATGGCGTGCTTTATATGTTGGTCAGAAATACCGGCAATTCTCAAATAGCCTGGTCGGACGACCACGGCAAAAGTTGGAAGTGGTGCGATTGGAAGTTTACAACGAGTTTTGGTGCTCCAACATTTTTGAACTTTGGCAAGAATTACACCGGTGCGAGAGATAATTTCGTTTATATTTATTCGCACGATAGCGATAGCGCTTATGAGCCGGCGGACAGGATGGTAATGGCACGAGTGCCTAAAGAACAAATACTTAATCGCGATGCTTATGAATTCTTCAAGGGTCTTGATGATTCGAGCCGACCAGTCTGGACCAGAGACATTCGCGATAGTAGGGCGGTCTTTATCAATCCCGGAAGATGCTACCGATGCGGCATTAGTTACAATGCCGGTTTAAAAAGGTATCTTTGGTGTCAGACTATTTACAATAAGGACGATATGCGTTTCAAAGGAGGGATTGGGATTTTTGATGCGCCGCAGCCGTGGGGACCTTGGACAACTGTGTTCTACACGGAACAATGGGATGTCGGGCCGGGAGAGACAAGCTGTTTTCCAACCAAGTGGATAAGCAGCGATGGCAAAACCTGCTACCTGCTTTTTTCGGGGGACGATTGTTTTTCTGTACGCAAGGCGGTGTTTAATATAAACAACAATTAAATAGTTCCTGTTGCGGAAACAGTATTTGTCATTCCCGCGGAAGCGGGAATCCAGTTTTTTTGCTCTGGACCCCTGCTTTCGCAGGGGTGACAAAAGGGGAAAGGAATATCGAACAAGGAATACCAAATGTCGAACACGGAACAGCGAACGACAAAGTGTGGAGAGATTTCCAATTGACGATTGAAGATTGCGTCGTTAGTATGTCGACAAATGAAAGAGGTTATCGCAAACAGAACAAAACTTATCGATGCAAGCGGGATACGGAAGGTCTTTGCGCTGGCGGCTTCGCTGAAAGACCCGATTAATTTTTCGATAGGCCAGCCGGACTTCGACGTGCCGGAGCCGTTAAAAGAAGAAGCGATAAAGGCAATCAAGGCGGGACAAAATAAATATTCACAAACGGCAGGCGACGCCATTCTAAAAAATAGAATAGCTAAGCAGATAAAAAACGAATTCGGCTGGTCGGAGCCGGCAATACTGATAAGCAGCGGTGTGAGTGGGGGGCTTCTGTTGGCGTTTTTGGCGCTTATCAATCCCAACGATGAAGTGATTATACCTGACCCGTACTTCGTAATCTACAAGCACGTAATCAATATGTTAGGGGGAAGATGTATCTTCGTGGATAGTTATCCGAATTTTGAGCTGCCGATTGAGGAAATAGCCGATGCGATAACTAACAAAACCAAGATGATTATACTCAATTCGCCCTGCAACCCGACCGGCGTGGTATATTCAGAAGAGCAGATAAAGGCATTAGCTGAGATTGCAGCGGAAAAAGATATACTCGTTATGACCGACGAGATATACGAGAGATTCTGCTACGACGGCGAGTGCCCAAGTATAGCTGATTACTTCGAGAAGACCCTTGTGCTGCGTGGTTTCAGCAAATCTTATGCGATGACTGGCTGGCGGCTGGGTTATATTGCGGCCAACGAGTCTCTTAAAAACGTGGTCGAAGAGATGACCAAGATACAGCAATATACGTTTGTCTGTGCGCCTGCGCCTTTCCAGAAGGCGGCCGTTGCAGCTATGGATTACGAAACAAGTGACTTCGTGGATGGATACAGGAAAAAAAGAGACCTTCTTTATGAAGGTTTGAAGGACAAGTTCGAACTGGTCAAGCCAAGCGGAGCGTTTTATGCATTCGTTAAAGCGCCCGGCGGGTCAGGAAGTAAATTCGTAGAAAAGGCGATTAAAAATAATGTGCTCATTATACCGGGTAATGTGTTCAGTGAGAAAGATACACACTTCAGGATAAGTTACGCGACCAGTGACGCCAAGATACAAGAGGGAATAGAAATTCTCCGCAGCCTATAGAAAAATCAAAATTCAAGAGTTTAGATTGCAATTTTGATATTTGCTTTTTTTCGCTTGACCGGTTAAGCAAAAGCAAATAAAACTGCCGCACGATTATAAATCTTTCACTTGTCAATGGCCCTGTAAGGAACCGATATGACCACAGATATGATTTTCGGCACGGTAGGGGGGTTGGGGCTATTTCTGTATGGTATGATGCAGATGTCTGACGGCCTTAAAAAGGTCGCCGGCAAGAAACTCAAAGACATCCTGGAATCGATGACCAAAAGACGGATTTTTGGTTTT
The DNA here is from genome assembly GCA_964417935.1 of uncultured Pirellulales bacterium. Taxonomy (GTDB): domain Bacteria; phylum Planctomycetota; class Phycisphaerae; order Sedimentisphaerales; family Anaerobacaceae; genus NIOZ-UU13. The sequence goes on along the minus strand of CAYQKF010000017.1, from coordinate 31,000 downwards.
CTGGTTGGTGCCGGCACCACAGCTTTAATCCAGTCGAGCTCTGCTGCAACCGTTATGGTGGTCGGCTTCGTGAGCGCAGGACTGCTTACTCTCAAACAGGCAATATCCGTAATTATCGGCACGAATGTCGGCACAACAGCAACGGCGTGGCTGGTTTCCATATCAGGGTTTGAGGCATTCAAAGTAACTGATTACGCACTTCCTGCCGTTGCTATCGGCTTTGCCCTGCAGATATTTGGTAGAACACAAAGGACGAAAAATGTAGGGCAAATCCTCGTCGGTTTTGGCATTTTGTTTATTGGCATATGTTTTATGAAAGATGCCTTCAGCCCTCTGAAAGACAGTGAAGGCGTACATAAAGCATTGATATGCTTTGGGCGTAATCCGCTTTTGGCCATTTTGGCCGGAACCGTTATAACAATGCTGCTGCAAAGCAGCTCGGCTTCGGTTGCATTGATTCAGATGCTGGCTATTCAGGGAGCGTTCGGTAATGACTGGAAACAGGTTTTATTGGTGGTAATACCGTTCATACTCGGTGATAACATCGGCACAACAATTACGGCTCAGCTTGCGGCCCTTCAGGCCAATCGCAACGCGCGTCGAGCCGCCTGGGCACATACGATGTTCAATGTTATCGGGGCTTTTATCTGTTTCTGGTTCATCGCTCAGGTGGGCAAACTTGTTGATATAATCACACCCTGGGGACTCAACGAAACAACGATCGCCGTCTCCATCGCGGTTACTCACACAACCATAAAAATATTCGAGGCGGCATTCTTCCTGCCTCTGACGGGTGTCCTGGAAAAACTGGTACTTAAGCTGGTACCGCAAAAGCCGGGAGACTTACTGCTTCAGCCAACGGTATTAGAACGACACTTGTTGGCAACGCCGGAGCTGGCTATGGATCAGGCCCGGCATGAGATAGTGCGGATGGCACGAGCTTCCAAAAGGGCGGTTAATCAGGCAGTGGACGGGCTTGTTGAAAATAACATGAGAAAACTTGACATTGCGCGGACGACCGAAGATGTGACAGATACTCTCCAGTACGAAATCACATCGTACCTTGCGGCTTTATCCACAAGGGAGCTTTCCAAAGAGATGTCGGCGGAGCTACCGGTGCTGTTGCATATGATTAACGACCTCGAGCGTATAGGCGACCACGCTGTAAACATTGTCGAGATTGCTGAACGAAAAATAGAGCAAAAGCTTACCTTTAGCGACTTCGCACTGACCGAGGCTGCTCAATTGAAAAAAGAGGCAGAGCAGATGTGTGATTATATCATAACAGCCCTGGAAAATAATGATACTGATGCCGCCAAATCAGCGCTGGTTAATGAAGATAACCTCAACAAGATGCAGATAGTTCTTCGCCGCAGCCATGTTCATCGTATGAGCGAGGGCCTCTGCTCGCCCCAGGCGGGTTTGATATTTATCGACCTGGTTGATAATATCGAAAAAATCGGCGACCACCTCACCAATATCGCACAAGCGGTAATAGGCGGCCTACAATGGGCGGAGGTCGAGCCGAAAATTTCTACCAATCCCGAACGAGATATTAACAAAGCTTAAAAAACAAATCTTGCAATCATAGAAAAACTCGCTTGACCGGTGATACCAAAACAGATAAAACTGCCGCGCAATCGATGCACGATGCGATACATGATACGATGTAAGGGAACAGTATGGTCAAAGAGATGATTTTCAGAACGGTAGGGGGATTGGGCCTGTTCCTGTTTGGCATGGGGATAATGTCGAACGGTCTGAAGGATATCGCAGGGCAGAAACTTAAAGATATCCTCGGTGCACTTACGAAGCATCGGGTTCTTGGAGTCCTGATGGGGGCGCTTACAACGGCTCTGATTCAGTCGAGTTCTGCTGCAACGGTGATGATTGTTGGATTTGTCAATGCAGGACTTTTGACCTTAAAACAGGCGTTGTGCGTCGTTCTTGGTGCAAATATAGGGACGACGTTTACGGCGTGGCTGGTTTCAGCATTTGGGCTTGGGGGACTGAAGATAACAGCCTACGCTCTTCCAGCTATTGGCATTGGTTTTCTGCTGCGGACCGTGGGCAAAACACGGAAGATAAAAAGCTTTGGCAACATATTGCTGGGGTTTGGACTTCTGTTTGTAGGCATTGGATTCATGAAAGATGCATTTAGTCCTCTTAGGGATAGTACTGAGGTTCAAAGAGCACTTATTTGGTTAGGACAGAACCCATTGCTGGCAGTGTTGGCGGGAACGGTTTTGACGATGTTGCTGCAGAGCAGCTCAGCCTCTATTATGATTGTACAGGTTCTGGCCTTCCAGGGAGCATTTGGAACGGACTGGCATGTTGCGGCTCAGGTCGCGATACCATTTATCTTAGGCGATAACATCGGTACAACAATTACGGCAGAGTTGGCGGCACTTCAGACATCACGAAATTCGAAGCGCGTAGCGAGAGGGCATACGATGTTCAATGTCATAGGCGTCGCTTATATGCTCCCATTAGTCTGGACCGGCTGGTTTGGCAATATTGTCGAATGGATCACGCCGTTCAAGCTCTCACAAAGTACGATTATGCTCTACATAGCTGTTGCGCACAGTATGTTTAACGTGTTCAACGCGATTGTGTTCACGGCAATTGTTGGCTGGCTGGAAGCGATAGTAACAAAGATTGTGCCTATCACGGAGGATGAATTAGCCCAACAGCCTGTCGCTCTGGAAAAGCACCTGCTTGATACGCCGGTGATAGCATTAGAGCAGGCGAAACGTGAAATCATTCGTATGGCGAGAACAGCTAAAAAAGCACTTAGATTCTCTATCAGCGGAATCGTTGATGATAACAGAAAAGAACTTGGCTCGGTGAGGGAAATAGAAGACTTTGTCGATGTATTCCAGCTCGAAATCACATCGTACCTTTCGGCGTTATCACGCAGGCATTTGTCCGATGAAGTCTCTATTCAACTGCCTGTGCTTTTGCATACCGTTAACGACCTCGAGCGTATCAGCGACCACGCCGTCAATATCGTCGAAATTGCCGAACGAAAAATAGAGCAAAAACTCTCATTTAGCGACTCGGCACTGGCAGAGGCCGAGCAGCTACGAAAAGAAATAGACCAGATGTTTGATAATGTCATAGCAGCTCTGGAAAATAATGACATTGAGTCGGCCAAATCAGCGGCTTTAACCAATGAAAATAATCTCAACAAAATGCAAATGGAATTCCGCCGCAGCCATGTTCAGCGTATGAGTGAAGGCATCTGCACACCCCAGACGGGCCTGATATTCATCGACCTGGTTGACAATGTTGAAAAAATCGGCGACCACCTCACCAATATCGCACAAGCGATAATAGGCGGCCTGCAATGGGAGGGGGTCAAGCCGAAAGTAACGGATATATTGTAGATTCCTTCCCCGGATTCAGCAGAGGTAAAAATCTTGTGCGGAAACAACAATATTATATGCTGAGCATTATTTATATTGCCAAATTCGCAATATAGAGGTAAAATTATTAATATGAAGAGTGCGCTTCGAAAAATCGCAATTGTTCTGCCGTGCCTGTTATTGCTCCTGGGGGCTGTTATGGCAGAAGAGTTAAGCAACGCCGCGGCAGATACGTCAAGCGTAAAGGCAGCAATAATCATCTGTAAGGATATGATTGACGATGGGCTTTTCAAATCTATCCAACGCAGAACCCAAATTGCCCTCGATGAAGGGGTAGAATACCTAATCTATGAAATTCAAACATACGGGGGGCTTGTTAACGCAGCCGATAACATATGTAAGTATCTGATACTTGAAGTGGGCAAAGAAGCCCACACGGCTGCTTATATAACCACTGAAGCCATATCAGCCGGTGCAATGATAAGCGTCTCCTGCCAGGACATAATAATGCTTGAGAATACCACCATAGGCGATTGCGCCCCAATGATACTTGTGCCCGGTCAAAAACTTGAAGGTGTGGATCGGGAGAAAACCGAAAGTTTTATCCGCGGGGCTTTCGACCGGGCCGCGAAAGCAAACGGTTATCCTCGAGCATTGCTCAGGGCAATGGTAACAATGCAAATTGAGGTTTACAGGGTCAAGAACATAAAAACGGGAGAGTACGAGTTTTTCGAGAGCGTGCGACTGCCTAAAGACCCAAACACCTATGACCTGGATAACAAAGAATTAATTGTCGAAAGCGATAAGCTCTTAACGCTGATTGCCTCTGATGCTGTTGAATACGGCGTAGCAAGGGCGGTGGTCAAAGGTCGGGCAGAAGCGCTTGAGTTTTTGGCCAAGCGAGACGGCGTAACCTTTGCCGGCGAACCTATGGTGCTTAAAACTCTGTGGTCGGAAGAGATGGTCCGATGGATAAACTCGCCGGCAGTGATGGCTGTGCTTGTTATGCTTGCCATGCTGGGAGTTTATATTGAATTTAACACCCCGGGTGTGGGTCTGCCCGGCCTGGCAGCGGTTATATGCTTTACAATCATAATTGGCAGCAAATACCTCGTCGGTTTGGCTAACTGGGTGGAAGTAGCGTTATTTGTTTTAGGAATACTTCTGCTCCTAATCGAATTTCTGGTCCTGCCTGGTTTCGGGATCGCAGGTTTTTTGGGAATTGTATGCATATTAGCCGGCTTATTTGGTATGCTCATCAAAAATCCGCCGGACAAATTACCCTGGCCCCAAGATGCAATTGCCTGGAGTGATTTCACCTGGGGAGTCGTGGGGCTATCATTGGGATTTGTTGGATTTATTGTATTGGCGTGGCTGTTGTCAAAATATCTGCCGCGGATTCAGTTCCTCAGCGGCCTGATACTTGCCCCAGCGATCCCACGGCGGGGCGGTGAAGTACCAGTTAGTATGACCACTCCGCCTGAAAGTAAAACTTTAAGCGTAAATCTGGGCGATACCGGTGAGGTGGTTTCGATACTGAGACCTACAGGAAAAGCAAAATTCGGCGATGCGGTAGTTGATGTGGTGGCTGAAGCCGAGTTCCTTGACAAAGGCACGAAGGTCGAGATAATTGAAATTCGCGGCAATAGAGTGGTAGTTAAAAGACAGAATACAGAGGACAGATGACAGACAACAGAGCCGCGACCGTTAGGGAGCGGTTTTCTAACAGAAATTTGATATTAGTGAGTAAGGAATAGAGATGAGCTGGTGGCTTGTTTTTGCTATTTTTCTTTATTTTGCCTGTGCAGCTCTGATAATAGCTGAAGTATTTGTACCGAGCGGCGGGTTGATAAGTATCTTCGCGCTGGCGTGTTTAATCGGTGGTGCAGTGATATTTTTTCAGCACAGTGCGACGGCCGGCTGGATCGGGGTAGGTATCGCGGCTGTAATGATACCGGCGGTCCTGATTTTTGCTTACAGGATGTTCCCAAAAACCAGATTCGGCAAAAGCGTTACACTTACACCACCAAAACGGCAGCAGGGCGATGCCATACCTGATACGTCCGAATTAAAAGAGATGCTTGGTGAGGTCGGTGTCGTGCTTACACCGTTGCGGCCGGTAGGGATGTGTGATTTTGCAGGACAAAGAATTGAATGTGTGGCTGAAGGTGGATATATTGATAAGGATAAAAAGGTCAAGGTTATCGACGTTGAGAGCACACAGTTGACCGTTCGTGAAATAGAACAAAGTTAATGAAAGGACAAAAATATGTATAACTTAACAAACACGACTCTGGCGCAGGCTGAACCTCTAAAAATGTTCGGAATAGCACTTTTGGTCATAGTTATCCTTGTTGCGTTTGTGTTCCTGATGCTGTTCTTAAAATTCTTCCGGCTGTGGTTGCAGGCTAAACTATCGCGGGCCGACGTCAAATTCTCCGAGCTTATCGGGATGTGGCTGAGAAAGGTCGATATAAGGACAATAGTTCTGAGCAAAATAACCGCAATTCAGGCAGGTCTGACACTAACGACAAGAGACCTTGAAAGCCATTTTTTAGCCGGCGGTCGGGTCCCGAACGTTGTGCGTGCCCTGATTGCAGCCAACAGGGCAAATATCGATTTGTCTTTACAGACGGCCACGGCCATCGACCTGGCCGGTCGTGACATTCTCGAAGCGGTCCAGACAAGCGTCAACCCCAAGGTAATCGATTGCCCCGACCCTCAGAAGAGCAGAGGCACTATCGATGCAGTTGCTCAGGATGGCATCCAGTTGAAGGCAAAGGCCCGCGTTACCGTCCGTGCCAATATCGAAAGGCTGATAGGTGGTGCCACTCAAGAAACAATTATCGCTCGCGTGGGTGAAGGAATTGTTACCACTATTGGTAGTGCCATAACGTACAAAAGTGTTTTAGAAAATCCGGACGATATTTCAAAAGCAGTTTTGTCCAAAGGGCTCGATGCCGGAACGGCCTATGAGATTCTCTCGATTGATATTGCCGATGTCGATGTAGGCGAAAATGTCGGCGCCCAACTGCAGGCGGCACAGGCTGAGGCGGATATGCGAAGAGCAAAGGCCGAGGCGGAAAAACGCCGGGCAATGGCTGTGGCGCGCGAGCAGGAAATGCGGGCGCTCGTAGTGGAAAACGAGTCAAAGATACCATTAGCGATGGCTGAAGCCTTCAGGAAAGGCAATCTCGGCATTATGGACTATTATAGAATGAAAAATATTATGGCTGATACGTCGATGCGGGATTCCATTGCAAAGCCGAAGAAAAAACAATAGCAGCAGAATATCAGGAGAGCAGGATACAAGGGTGCAGAATATCAGGAAATCAGGATACCAGGAAAAGGCAAAATTAACCTGATATTCTGATAACCTGATACTCACTACCTGATAACCTGATACTCTGGTAGCCTAACACAATGGCTCTATTATGAATGCTCTTTTAGCACAATTAATTTTAGCTGCTCGCGGCAACGACATAGAAGGCTGGTGGAACATACTTATCCTCGTGATTGTGGCAGCTGTCTATGGGCTTGGCGCTATCCTCAAAACAAAGCGGAAAAAGGCGGAAGAGCAGACTGAGGAAGAACAAGAACTGAGCCGTAAGCCGGCACATAAGCCCTCTACGGGCAGTAGGGGGGTGCTGGAGCAATTCGTCAGGGAGATTCAGCGTGCTGTCGAGCCTACAGAAGAGAGAGAGTCTCGCCCTTCTGTCCAGCCGGCACCCAAACAAGTTGCTCGTCCTCAGCCTGTTGTACGTAAATATGCTGCCGAAGCCAAACAAGTGAGCCGTGTCCAACCCATAACGCCACCGGTAAAACCTAAAAGGCCTGGCCTTGAATTGTCGATACCGGCCCCACAAGTGCAGCCCGACTTTGAAGAGCTTCCAGAGCTTGAGACAGGTATCGAAGCGCTTCCGGAATTCACCAGCAAAACGGTTGAAGGATTGGTAGGCAAACGTAAAGTTATGGCTGAGGAAGTTCCAAAGTCAAAATATCTTTCCGAAGTTTTGTTGGATTACGCCGACCCCGATGAGTTGAGAATGGCGATTCTGCATTACGAAATCTTAGGCAGGCCCTTATCGCTCCGTGATCCCTCTGGCCAGATTATCGGACTTTAGATTAGATTCTTAAACTGACCGGTTTTTAATGTCATGCTGAGCGAAGCGAAGCATCTGGCCTGTGAATGAGGATAATGTACACTTGTGCGAGATATGATGAAAGAATGCAGGAATTGTAAATCATTCAAGCCAACCATTTATCCTTTACATTGTGGCGACCCCAATAGAGAAACGATAATGGAAGGAATCTGTCAAAAAGACCAGCAAAGACACGATGCCGACCATCGCTGCGATGACTTCGAACAAGCCTCTGAAAAATCGTAACAATCATATAGTTCTAAGAAAATCCAAAAAACTCTGCGAACATTCAAAATAATCAAATCGGTCTAATCATAGCACAAAAAAAAGCTATTTTTCCTTGCAAAACAAACGTGTCGTATCTAGAGTATCATTTGTTGATTTTAGAGTTGTAAAGAGCTTGGATATTATCATGAAGCGGTATTAGATTTGGGACAAGAACCTGATTGGCCTCCTAAAAAATTTTTTGACAGACACGAGCGATATATGGACTGTATAGCTCACATTCTTGCGCTTAACTTTGTTCTTCAAGAACGACATTTGATAGAATTTCCACTATGATGATTTTACTTTCAATCTTACTCCATCCGGTTACGATTTAGGGTATAAATATAGCAAGAAGTGGACGCGCTTGCATTTACGATGGCTGGAATATAAAGATAGTTTCATCTGGCCTATTATAGGATTCTTTTTTGGTAGTCTTTTGACTGGTTTTGTGACCTATATATTAACTCGGCACAACTAAATAATAACAATAAAAGCCTTGTGTGTGTTTTTTCTTGCAAAATAGACGTATCGTCTTTAGAGTACCGCTAAACGACCTTAGCATCGCCTCGGTGCTTACGGAAAGACATAACCATTATCTTCAAGATAAGGAATAATTAAAAATGCCGCTAACTAAAGAGGAAGCCGAACGGATTGCTAATAAGATAAAGGGCGCATTCCGTCCACTTGTATGCCAAACTAAAATCGTTGACTACAATTATAGAATAAAATTCAAAGTGCTGCACGAGTGCAAGGAAGTTTTCGAGAAAGAATCCGTATTAGATGACCTTACCGCTTCTCCAGACGGACTCGCCACCTATGTTAATAATGTGCGTCATGTTGTTCTTAAGAAAATAAGAGAGACAAAGCCCAATTTCAAATTCGACGTCCTTGATCTCGAAGCCTGAAAAAAATTCAGAAAATCCCGAATAGCTGCAATTCTAAGCTGCTTCTTTAATGCGCGATTATTAACGTCCCATAATATATGTTATGTTTCATTGCCGGCGTTCGATTACCGGACTTTGAGGGTATTTGTTTGGTTTCCTTCCGGTTTTTATCGGCCTTTGCCTTTCCTGGATGTCTTTGGGTTTTGGCTGTCCTTGCCATTGCAAAACTCCCTTAAAAAAATTTTAGAATTATTTTGACAAACTGCCAGGGAGTCGATAGATTTGAAGCGTTAATCACGCTTCGGCCTTGGCCGGTTGTTTTATCGACCCGCAAGGCCGTTTGCGTTTTTATACAAACGATTGCCAGGTCAGGAGGATAGGACTCTACTTGAGAGAACCCGAGCGCCTTGCCCTGCCTGGCCAAAGCCAAAAGCATTTTACCCGATAGCAAGTGCTACCTGTCAAGTGTTTTTTTCTCATTGAGCAAATTATCTCCAAAGTGCCAATTTTCAGGGTTTCAGCCGAAAAATACTTTTCGAGAATCGCTTGTGCTTGACGATCTCGGCTTGGCCTATGGTATAATACCTTGTTTTCAAATTGACGTGCGATGTCACTATATCGCAGCTGCCGGTGACGTCCTCGAGCGCAGCTGCCGGTGACGTTCTCGATCACTCCGGATTCCGCTGCCGGTAATCTCCAGCTGGATTTCGCTGCCGGTGATCTCCAGCTGGATTCCATTGCCGGCGTTCGCCCTGGATTCCGCTGCCGGCGTTCATCCTGGACTCCGGATTTTACCAGGTCGGCTTTGTTCTCGAGCGCAGCTGTCGGCGTTCGCCCTTGATTCCACTACCGATGATCACTCCGGATTCCACAAACGGCGTTCGCCCTGGACGTCACCGCTGCCGGCGTTCACCCTGGATTCCGGACTTTACCAGGCCGGCTTTTGCCTTTGTTTCGATGTTCACTGGCCTGGATTGCAGCATTTTTTAGCGTTACTCTGCAGCGCCCTGCAGCGCCACGTGCAGCTGCTCAGCTCAAAGCGAAATTCTTTGATTCCAGCCCAAAAATAATGATTTACATTTCCCCGACCGAAAGCGATCGCTTTTTGCCCTGGTTTTCCATAACGCTTTGTCACGCTCTCGGATGGTAGTTTTTTGAAAAAAAAATGCCCCGACTACACATCAGGGCATTTCGCCCGCCGCTTGGGTCAACAGCAGGCTGTGCAAAGTAAAATGAATCTGCTAACTTTTAGTTGATGCGTGTCCTAAAGTTGCTATGGCAGCTATGCCTAAAGGCAAAACAATAATGAACCATACTCCGATTGGACAACCTACGGTACTAAACCGGTGCATCACTACCTCATCCGGATCATACGGATTCACCCCCTCATCCTGCAACGCTCGATTAGTCGGCCTTTCCAATTCAGGCATAATCTGAATGAACATAAAGATTGTCCAAGCAACTAAAATCACTTGAAAAATAAATGACCTGTTTCCGCACCATCGGCGGTATTTCTTTAACCATTTGGGAGTCATAACTTCATCCTTTCAAAAATTGATAGTAAATATTGGCTTGATTTCACCTGCCCCCGACACCCTGCGGGATTTCAGACAGCGGATGTTTCGTCTGCGCTTCTTAGAATATTTACAAACCATCCAGCCACCGTTTACCTTGCGAATCGGACAGCCTTGGGCTTTACGTTTCGCCCAGTGAATTGAACGATATACGATACCGGAATTTGCCATCGACAATTTATTCCTTAAAAAAACGGTAGTCGGCTTGGACTGCATCGCCAGGTTCATAACTCCTGCCAGCAACCGACTACCGCTGAATTCGTTTTATGATTTGCCCTGGGATTTCATCGAGACCATTTCATCAAGCTGTTTTAAAGCCTCGTTACAGCAAATAGAAATTCGGATAAGGTCATCACGAGTCATTGGATATTTTTCTTCTTGTGTGTGTATCAAAGCCTGGTCAGCAAGTTGCAAGATTCGTTTCATATTTTCTGTAAAATTCAACATTTTTTTCTCCAAATAAAAAAGGGCATCGCTACATCGTGTCCATCCAAGGCTCGCCAAAGCCTATCCTGGAACACGCAAGCAATGCCCCGTTCGTCACGGAGCACCGACTTTTTTATGCGTTTCCAGGGGTCAAAACAAAACTTGGCGATTTTGGATGGAACGCTAAACGTCAGCACTTACTTTATTCAATTGTCAAATATGTTTGGGCAGTTTAACATCACTTCCCTAACGAATCAAATTGCCGGCGTTCGCCCTGGACTGGTGCGAGCTGCCCAGCCGGCGATCAGCTTATTCGATTCTTGAATTGATTTAGCAGCTCTTTTCTGTAAGGTTCAATCTGTATTTGGAATTTTTTTGGCGCAGACGCTTGAACATATTGACAAATAGAATTCTCACAGAGTTTCCTGCCTTCCTTTGGTCTAACCACCAAAGCGTTAGACTCGACTTTTTTTGCGCCGTATCTTTTCAGCCAATCTTGTATGTAATCGGCGTAATGCCTTTTGTGTTCTATGTCTGCTAAATCCTTACCGCCCCCCGTAATCAGACCATCTATCCAGCTCAAACCGAAATTATTGATAAAATCTTCATTCAAACCAAACCTGTCGATCTGTACAGACGCCGGCGACCATTCCACCGCTCCCATAATATCAACCATATTTTTCATCAGCGTATCAGATATGAGTTTCCCATCAGGATCAAAGTCACCACAGTAGAGTAGGACACATTGTTTGCCTTGGCTCTCCCAATACTTAAACCGGCACATCATATCATACCGTTGGTTTAGATCGCTCCAGCCTTTAGTGTTCGCAATGGGAATATGATATTTCTGACAAATTGGATCGAATAAGGTACGCAGGTCAATCTTCTCGACTAACATTTGCAAATAGTATTCCTGGCCTTGCCAGAACGATATAGGGCTATAATCTTTGATGGTTGCAAAGACTCGCTGGATCAAACTGTCGGCTTCCTCTTTAGGTTCGTCCCCGATTTCCTCAATGCAGGAAAACTCTCTCGCTTCGTCTGTGGCACAAATATCCATCGGCAGCAAGCCAGCTTTTCTGCACTCATTGATTTTGAGCTGTACCTTGTCAAAATCGCTTTTCAATAGACCCGACTCATTCTCAAGGATATAACACCAACCTCTGCTCGACACTTTGAAATCTAATGTTAAGTCGATATTAAGTATGGCTTTAGCAAATTTTTGTAATTCGTAAACGTACTGATTCTCGGCTTCCGATGTTTGACGGCCACGTTTGCGTTTTGGTATATGTACCTTTTCCATATCTCATTATACGATCATAAAAAACCCACCGAAGATGAGACCCAGGACTGACCGAAAAAAATAGCCAGAGATGGACTCCGGTGGGTTTAAAATTTTCTTACTTATCCTGAGTCTCATATTTTGAATTGTATCAGCCTGGCTCGATTGAGTCAATCAATTTTTAGGTTTATTCTGAATTCCGCTGCCGGCGATCACACCGGATTCCACTGCCGATGATCACTTCAGATTCCACTGTCGGCGATCACCCTGGATTCCACTGACGGCGATCATCCTGGATTCCGCTGCCGGCGTTCACTCTGGATTCCGCTGCCGGCGTTCACTCTGGATTCCACTGCCGGCGTTCACTCTGGATTCTGCTGCCGGCATTCGCTCTCGAGCGCAATTGTCGGTGTTCGCTCTCGAGCGCAGCTGCCGGTGACGTTCTCGATCGCATTTGCCGGCGTTCGACCTATTGAAAAAAAAAGGGCGTCAGCTTGCAGGCTGACGTTATGAGTTGCCTGTGTTCGCCTTGGATTCCATTACCGATGATCACCCTGGATTGCAGCTGCCAGTGATCGCTTTGAATTCCACTATTGATGATCATTTCTGCGTCCCACCTCCCTGCCCGTACATTATTTGTTGTTTTCCCCGTTTGTCAACAAAAAAGCAGTTTATACAAAGTATTTCGCTGCCGGTAATTGCCCTGGATTCCGTTACCTCGTTTTTAGGCCAAAAACAAGGATCGAGGTCGTAGGATCGCCCAGGATGGATTTTACCCTATTGCAGTACCCACGGCCAGCTTGCCTGCCATTCTGGACGTGATGTGCTGTGTTCCTGGCTAAAATACAACGACAAAAGCCCGAAATTATCGGCCAAAATTCCCCTAAAATGGTGCGTTTTGATTCTTTTGATTTTTTTGTAGCGCTGCTTTATTGCAAAAAAACCAACCAAAACCGTTGTTTTTTTTAGCAAAAAACCATTGTCCTGGATTCCACTGCCGATGATCGCTCTGGATTCCGCTGCTAATAATCACTCCGGATTCTGCTGCCGGCGTTCGCCTTGTAACCTGGTGCGAGTTGCTCGATGCGCCGGTGATTCACTTACCTGGTGCGAGCTGCTCGATGCGCCGGTGATTCCCTCACCTGGTGTGAGCTGCTCGATGCGCCGGTGATTCCCTTATCTGGTGCGAGCCGAAAAACTGCCGATACATTCAACTTTGATACGTCCGGATAGTATCAACAATTTTTTCCGGAGCTTCGATGTTTTTCATTATTAGTTCTATGTCACTTTGTCCAGCGCTTGAAATCGCCACACTGCCAGTTCCTAAAATTCGCTGGAATATGCCTTGATTCATCTTTACATTACGAACGTCCACGTGTCGAACCTCATTCGTATTTCGGCTTAATATTCCCGTCTGCTCTACAACACGCAGATTCGTGATTTTATAAATGGTAGATTGACACCACAGCCACCACATCAGTAAAATCAGCAAAAAAAGCAAAAGACCCAAACCAAAAAACCAATGTGAAATCAGAAGACCCAAACCAAAAGCGAAAATCAGCACCACACAAATAACGAATCCCACCGGCTCACCTCTAAACATCAAAGGTTGAAAAGCCAACAAAGTCTTTTCTTCCAGATCATTGTTCATTGCTATTACCCTTTCATTGAATCAATTCAGCCAATACAGATCAATACTGTTTATCGACATACCACGTCCACACCTTCAAACCGATAATAAAAAACCGGCGATATTACACTGGATTGCAGTTGCCGGCATTCGCTCTCGAGCGCAGCTGCCAGCGTTACTCTGTAGCGCCCTGCAGCGCCACGTGGAGCTGCTCAGCTCAAAGCGTCAATTCGTTGATTTTGGCTCAAAAATAACGAAGTGACATCATTCGCCGGCAAACCCGATCAGTAGAATCCCTGGTTTTGCGTAACGCTTTGTTCTCGATCACAGCTGCCGGTGATCACCCTGGATTCCACTGCCGGCGATCGCCCTGGACTCCGGACTTTACCAGGCCGGTTTTGTTTTCGATCGCAGTTGCCGATGATTGCCCTGAATTCCGCTGCCGGTGACATCCTCGAGCGCAGCTGCCGGTGACGTCCTCGAGCGCAGCTGCCAGCGTTCGCTCTCGAGCGCAGATGCCGGCGTTCGCTCTGAATTCCCCTATTGGTGTTCGCCCTGGATTCCACTACCGGCGATCGCCCTGTATTCCACCCGATTTTCACTCTGGATTCCACTGCCGGCATTCGCCCTGGATTCCGCTGCCGATGATCACCCTGGATTGCAGTTGCCAGCATTCGCCTTGGATTCCACTGCTTTCTTTTTGCGATAGTTCTTTTTTTCTTTTTTGGGAGTTTAATTCGTGTGTTTGTTTTTGATTTTTTTAATTATTTAATTCGATAAACAGAATATTTGATTTTGAGATCAATAAAAAACAGCACTTTTTTATAAGTCTTTATTTTATAAAGACTTACGATATATCTTTTATTAGCCATTTCCCCTCGATTTAATTTTCTTGAAAAAATAAAATGATTACTGATAAAAAAACTGTTCTGGTCGATGTTAGATTTGAAATTATCGGTATTCTCGAGCGCCGCCGGTGCTGGATTCAGCTGCCGTTGATTGCCCTGGATTCCACTGCCGATGATCACTCCGGATTCAGCTGCCGATGATCTCCAGCTGGATTTCGTTGCTTGTGATCTCCAGCTGGATTCCACTGCCAGCGTTCATCCTGAATTCCACTGCCGGCATTCGTCCTGAATTGCAGCTGCAAGTGTTTACTCTCGATACTTGATGCGTTGCTGCCGGTGTTCACCCTGGATTCTACTCGGCAATCATCCTGGACTCCGGACTTTATCAGGCCGGCTTTATTCTCGAGCGCAGCTGCCGATGTTCGCTCTGGATCGCAGCTGCCGGCATTCGATTTTTTTTTGCTTTACGTAATCCCAAACGGCTTGCTTTAGCTCCTACTGTTGAGTAAGAACGTCCAAACCTTTTGGCCAGCTCTCTATTTGATGTGGTTGAAAATAACTCCATAAACAATTTATTATCCTCGTCTGACCAAGGTTTTCTATTCCCTCTATGTAATCCCAAACGTTTTGCCATTCCTCTTATTGACGCAATAGAACGTCCAAAACTTTTAGCCAGCTCTCGACTTGATGTACTTGAATATAACTCTATCAACAACTTTTTATCCTTGTTTGACCAAGGATTACCATTAAAGACTTTCTTGACTACAAGTCCAAGACTTATCGCTTTTGTTCTAACCGCTCCCTTGGTTCGGTCAAACCGACCAGCTAAATCTTCTATGTTTCCATCTTTGCATATATTCTTTAACAGCTTGACTTCCTCTTTCGTCCAGGAACGCAGACGTGGTAATCTATCATAAGGTGATTTTGTCAATACAACTGCCTTTGCACCTGGTTGAAATTCAAACATTACATCGTCACCTGGCTTTAATCCAATCTGCTTACTTACTATTGCAGGAATATCAACTTTAAGAGTTGTTGAATGACTGTGTAATTTTCGTATATAAAACATTTTTTCTCCTTCCCGACTTTCAGACTGCCGGCATTCGCCCTGCAGCGCCACTGCCGGCGTTCGTTCTCGAGCGCAGCTATCGGCGTTCGCCCTGAACTCCAGACTTTACCAAGCCGGTTTTGTTCTCGAGCGCAGCTGCCGGCGTTCGCCCTGGCCTGGTATGAGCTGCGATCTCCCTGCTCTGTTACATCGCATCTGAACTTTAATCTTTTTCCATCTCACGACAGAACAAACCAATTGGTATCTTTGCACCATAAAGCCAATTGCACGTCCATTCTTGTATATAGCGTTTATCTTCTGCTGGCTTTCTCTCGTAGCAAAAAGAATATCCGTAAGGACATTTTCTGTTTAAAATTCGATTTGGAGTTACGATAAATTCGTCTTTATGATTTGACAATTTCTAATCCCTCTTTACTATCTTAGCTTAATTTCAATAACCCAGCACATCCCATCCACAAGAGCAACCACATCAATACATTTCCGAGTAATACGGCGAGCAATCCTGGCATTATGAGAATCATCAGACCAATCGCCTTTAACCACAATCTCGATATATACGTCATATCATACCTCTTTCGCCCTGGCCTGGTGCGAGCTGTCTGCGATTCCATCGAGCACCGCTGCCGGCATTCGCCTTGCAACGCCGCTGCTAATTACATTTATGACGGATCAGACGTATAAGAATATCAGTAAAATCCTTAAAAATGATAAAATCATTCTCGTTTTTGTTTTCAAGCAAAATCTGCATTGCCTTGTCTATGATGGCAAACGCTTGATCTTTACTATAATCAAACTGGCTCTGAAGCATATCGAGCGCCCTGTCAAACATTAACTTCCAATCTGTTTTTTTATCAACCATTTATGTCATCTCATTTGCGCCGTTCTTTCTGGCCTATTGTGAGCTGCCGGCGTTCGCCCTGGATTTTGGACTTTACCAGACCGGCTTTCCATCTTTCAAAAACTACTTGTGAAGGACGGCCAAGACTTAGCCACGTCTCAATATCATCTGCCAACCACCGCATATTACGAGAGACAGATTTTACTGGCTTGGGGAGTTTCCCTTTTTTACATTGATGGGTCACGTGGTCACGGTTTTTGCCCAACATAATTCCAACTTCAACTGCATCGAGCAGGTTTCTTTGCTCTTGTTCTAATTCAGGTATGTCGTTTTCCTTTTCCATTTTGTTACCTCAATTCAAAAAACATTCGATGGCTTCCGCTGCCGGCGATCGCTCCGGATTCCGCTGTCGGCGTTTGCCTTGAATCGCAGTTGCCGGCGATTGCCCTGGACGATCGCAACTGTCGGCGTTCGCCCTGCAGCGCCGCTGCCGGCGAATGTCACGCATTACTTTCGGCAGAATGTCACGCAATAAAACCGGCTCGTTTTTTATGTGCCGTTTTTCCGCTATTATCTTTGCAAGGTCAATCACGATGTTACCCTCTATTATTCTTGATATAATCTGCTTATTTTGCTTTACATATTCATTGATATATCACTCCCTAAGATGTCCTTTACTCCGGACTATCTATCGTTGTAAGTCCTTTATTGACAACACTCTATCCGAAAGAAATTTTATAAGTCCTTTATTTATAATAAGTTATCAAAAACCTAACCGAACTAACCGCACTTTGCTGTTAACCCCTGGGGAAAACACTTGTCAAACTTAACCGCACATTGCGGATAGAACGGATAGAACGGATAGGTTATATCGGTAGTTGTTCTTGTAAACCTATGCCATACCATACTTTAACATTTTTACCGTCAATCCACGCTTGGCCGTCTCGAATTCCTCGAATTCTGAAATATTCGCTTAATTGACGGTTGGACATCGGAAACTTGACGTTATTTTGGCTTGCCCATCGGTCATAAGCATTCCGAACCTCACTCTTGCGAATTTTCGATTCAGCCGGCATATTTAAGATTATATTTTCCTCGAAAAAATCTGCCAAAGGATCGCTTTCTCTGCGATAGTTTTCTGTGGCTATTTTTACCACGTCCGGCGGTGGTAACATATAGCCCTCTTTTTGCCAGGCCAGGCAGCCCTCAATGAGCCAGTTCAAAATGCCAGACCATTCAGACTTGAGCCTATCGAGCAAGTGCGGGTCTCGTTCCTGATCCGGTATTCTAAAAGTCCAGGGCAAAAGATGTACCCGATCCCAAATAGCGTCTGCTGTTTCGGTGATCCTCGGCAAATTTTGCGTAGTCAAGATCGTTTTGTGTGTTGTGTGAAACTCAAAAAAATCCTGACGCATAAATCTTGCCTGCAAAGTCCGATCCCCCGTCATTCGTTTAACCAGGGCGGTGCGCAGTCTCATATTCGGTTTCGTTTCGTCTAACGTCACTAACCGCCTGCCGGCAAGCGTAGCGATTTCGGTCGGGTGGACGTGATATGATTTTTCGATCAATAAGTCCTCCGGTGCGGTTAGTGCGTAATCGCCCATCATTTCTCGAATCGTATCAAGAAAAACAGACTTGCCGTTTTGGCCTGAACCGTAAAAGATCGGGAACACTCGAGCGCAGATGTCACCGGTCAGACACATTCCCATCAATTTTTGCAAATAACCGATATTCTCTTGTTCGCTCTCCATCCAGGTATCGAGACACTTTGACCACATCGGCGCTTTCACCATAGGATCATATTTGACCGGTGCAAGTTTTGTGAACATATCGTCTGGTCGGTGCGGTCGAAAATTTCCTGTGCGCAGATCTATCGTGCCATTTTCGCAGTTGAACAAGTAGATGTCATTGTCAAGCTGTTTCAGGTATATACTGATCCTATCGTTTGATCGAGCCATATTCAGCATTGACGATATTTGCCTGTAATTCTGCGATTTAACGAACCATCGCTGGATCACCTGCTTTTGTTCGGGTATTCTTGCCTTTTTCCATTCGTCCCACAAGCTCTCGGCGGTTTGCCCTGCTAATTTTTCAGCCATTGCCTGACCTTCGTTCTTATTCCATCGCTTGCCATCATAAACCAGCCAGCCGACTTTCCAGCAATATCGAATAATGTCATCGTGTCGCTGGATCAAACGCCTGGCGTTGTAAAGATCGGTAGGCAAGAATTTTGTTGTAGTCTCTGAATCCGGAGTAAAAGTCAACATATCTCTTGCCAGGTCAAGCAAGTGTTGTTTTGTCCCACCTTGATCGATCCAATCCGAAACATCGCCCTTTTCGACAAGCCCTGGCAATTCGACAATTTTTATACTCGGCGGATCGACAAGATATAAAGACTTTGCTATTTTGTCGGTGTGACGTTTTCCCTGTTCGTCATTATCCGGCAGAATAACACAATCACGATCACTCAAAAAGTCACTATATTCAGGCAGCCACTTATCAGCCCCGAGCGCACAAGTCGTTGCCGGCAAACCGAATAACTCCCATAACCGGTCTGCGTCCTTTTCACCCTCGACAATAAAAACCGGCTTGCCCAGGGCAATTGTTACTTGATCGAGCAGCTCCGGCAGCCGGTAAAGAACCCGCCTTGTATCGTCACCGATTCCCCAGAGCCAGTGTTTTCGATCGTCCGGATGATTTGGATCGAGCTGATGATCGAGATCGGGCGGGTTTTTGGGATTCGGCCTGCGAACCCTAAAATCTTTTGGATCAAAACGAACCACTTGATAAAGCAGTTGTTTGCTTTCATCTCGATAGTCGTATGTCTTGACGATTCGAGGTTTAGGCTTTTTCGCAGACCTTGTTTTTCTTGACGTGGTTTGTTTTTTATCGGAAGTGGGATTGATGTCACTCACCCCACTGTATATGTTATGTTTCATTGCCGGCGTTCGATTACCGGACTTTGAGGGTATTTGTTTGGTTTCCTTCCGGTTTTTATCGGCCTTTGCCTTTCCTGGATGTCTTTGGGTTTTGGCTGTCCTTGCCATTGCAAAACTCCCTTAAAAAAATTTTAGAATTATTTTGACAAACTGCCAGGGAGTCGATAGATTTGAAGCGTTAATCACGCTTCGGCCTTGGCCGGTTGTTTTATCGACCCGCAAGGCCGTTTGCGTTTTTATACAAACGATTGCCAGGTCAGGAGGATAGGACTCTACTTGAGAGAACCCGAGCGCCTTGCCCTGCCTGGCCAAAGCCAAAAGCATTTTACCCGATAGCAAGTGCTACCTGTCAAGTGTTTTTTTCTCATTGAGCAAATTATCTCCAAAGTGCCAATTTTCAGGGTTTCAGCCGAAAAATACTTTTCGAGAATCGCTTGTGCTTGACGATCTCGGCTTGGCCTATGGTATAATACCTTGTTTTCAAATTGACGTGCGATGTCACTATATCGCAGCTGCCGGTGACGTCCTCGAGCGCAGCTGCCGGTGACGTTCTCGATCACTCCGGATTCCGCTGCCGGTAATCTCCAGCTGGATTTCGCTGCCGGTGATCTCCAGCTGGATTCCATTGCCGGCGTTCGCCCTGGATTCCGCTGCCGGCGTTCATCCTGGACTCCGGATTTTACCAGGTCGGCTTTGTTCTCGAGCGCAGCTGTCGGCGTTCGCCCTTGATTCCACTACCGATGATCACTCCGGATTCCACAAACGGCGTTCGCCCTGGACGTCACCGCTGCCGGCGTTCACCCTGGATTCCGGACTTTACCAGGCCGGCTTTTGCCTTTGTTTCGATGTTCACTGGCCTGGATTGCAGCATTTTTTAGCGTTACTCTGCAGCGCCCTGCAGCGCCACGTGCAGCTGCTCAGCTCAAAGCGAAATTCTTTGATTCCAGCCCAAAAATAATGATTTACATTTCCCCGACCGAAAGCGATCGCTTTTTGCCCTGGTTTTCCATAACGCTTTGTCACGCTCTCGGATGGTAGTTTTTTGAAAAAAAAATGCCCCGACTACACATCAGGGCATTTCGCCCGCCGCTTGGGTCAACAGCAGGCTGTGCAAAGTAAAATGAATCTGCTAACTTTTAGTTGATGCGTGTCCTAAAGTTGCTATGGCAGCTATGCCTAAAGGCAAAACAATAATGAACCATACTCCGATTGGACAACCTACGGTACTAAACCGGTGCATCACTACCTCATCCGGATCATACGGATTCACCCCCTCATCCTGCAACGCTCGATTAGTCGGCCTTTCCAATTCAGGCATAATCTGAATGAACATAAAGATTGTCCAAGCAACTAAAATCACTTGAAAAATAAATGACCTGTTTCCGCACCATCGGCGGTATTTCTTTAACCATTTGGGAGTCATAACTTCATCCTTTCAAAAATTGATAGTAAATATTGGCTTGATTTCACCTGCCCCCGACACCCTGCGGGATTTCAGACAGCGGATGTTTCGTCTGCGCTTCTTAGAATATTTACAAACCATCCAGCCACCGTTTACCTTGCGAATCGGACAGCCTTGGGCTTTACGTTTCGCCCAGTGAATTGAACGATATACGATACCGGAATTTGCCATCGACAATTTATTCCTTAAAAAAACGGTAGTCGGCTTGGACTGCATCGCCAGGTTCATAACTCCTGCCAGCAACCGACTACCGCTGAATTCGTTTTATGATTTGCCCTGGGATTTCATCGAGACCATTTCATCAAGCTGTTTTAAAGCCTCGTTACAGCAAATAGAAATTCGGATAAGGTCATCACGAGTCATTGGATATTTTTCTTCTTGTGTGTGTATCAAAGCCTGGTCAGCAAGTTGCAAGATTCGTTTCATATTTTCTGTAAAATTCAACATTTTTTTCTCCAAATAAAAAAGGGCATCGCTACATCGTGTCCATCCAAGGCTCGCCAAAGCCTATCCTGGAACACGCAAGCAATGCCCCGTTCGTCACGGAGCACCGACTTTTTTATGCGTTTCCAGGGGTCAAAACAAAACTTGGCGATTTTGGATGGAACGCTAAACGTCAGCACTTACTTTATTCAATTGTCAAATATGTTTGGGCAGTTTAACATCACTTCCCTAACGAATCAAATTGCCGGCGTTCGCCCTGGACTGGTGCGAGCTGCCCAGCCGGCGATCAGCTTATTCGATTCTTGAATTGATTTAGCAGCTCTTTTCTGTAAGGTTCAATCTGTATTTGGAATTTTTTTGGCGCAGACGCTTGAACATATTGACAAATAGAATTCTCACAGAGTTTCCTGCCTTCCTTTGGTCTAACCACCAAAGCGTTAGACTCGACTTTTTTTGCGCCGTATCTTTT
Organism: uncultured Pirellulales bacterium; assembly: GCA_964417935.1. Taxonomy (GTDB): domain Bacteria; phylum Planctomycetota; class Phycisphaerae; order Sedimentisphaerales; family Anaerobacaceae; genus NIOZ-UU13. The sequence continues at coordinate 9,358 of CAYQKF010000017.1, read as the reverse complement.
CAGCCAATCTTGTATGTAATCGGCGTAATGCCTTTTGTGTTCTATGTCTGCTAAATCCTTACCGCCCCCCGTAATCAGACCATCTATCCAGCTCAAACCGAAATTATTGATAAAATCTTCATTCAAACCAAACCTGTCGATCTGTACAGACGCCGGCGACCATTCCACCGCTCCCATAATATCAACCATATTTTTCATCAGCGTATCAGATATGAGTTTCCCATCAGGATCAAAGTCACCACAGTAGAGTAGGACACATTGTTTGCCTTGGCTCTCCCAATACTTAAACCGGCACATCATATCATACCGTTGGTTTAGATCGCTCCAGCCTTTAGTGTTCGCAATGGGAATATGATATTTCTGACAAATTGGATCGAATAAGGTACGCAGGTCAATCTTCTCGACTAACATTTGCAAATAGTATTCCTGGCCTTGCCAGAACGATATAGGGCTATAATCTTTGATGGTTGCAAAGACTCGCTGGATCAAACTGTCGGCTTCCTCTTTAGGTTCGTCCCCGATTTCCTCAATGCAGGAAAACTCTCTCGCTTCGTCTGTGGCACAAATATCCATCGGCAGCAAGCCAGCTTTTCTGCACTCATTGATTTTGAGCTGTACCTTGTCAAAATCGCTTTTCAATAGACCCGACTCATTCTCAAGGATATAACACCAACCTCTGCTCGACACTTTGAAATCTAATGTTAAGTCGATATTAAGTATGGCTTTAGCAAATTTTTGTAATTCGTAAACGTACTGATTCTCGGCTTCCGATGTTTGACGGCCACGTTTGCGTTTTGGTATATGTACCTTTTCCATATCTCATTATACGATCATAAAAAACCCACCGAAGATGAGACCCAGGACTGACCGAAAAAAATAGCCAGAGATGGACTCCGGTGGGTTTAAAATTTTCTTACTTATCCTGAGTCTCATATTTTGAATTGTATCAGCCTGGCTCGATTGAGTCAATCAATTTTTAGGTTTATTCTGAATTCCGCTGCCGGCGATCACACCGGATTCCACTGCCGATGATCACTTCAGATTCCACTGTCGGCGATCACCCTGGATTCCACTGACGGCGATCATCCTGGATTCCGCTGCCGGCGTTCACTCTGGATTCCGCTGCCGGCGTTCACTCTGGATTCCACTGCCGGCGTTCACTCTGGATTCTGCTGCCGGCATTCGCTCTCGAGCGCAATTGTCGGTGTTCGCTCTCGAGCGCAGCTGCCGGTGACGTTCTCGATCGCATTTGCCGGCGTTCGACCTATTGAAAAAAAAAGGGCGTCAGCTTGCAGGCTGACGTTATGAGTTGCCTGTGTTCGCCTTGGATTCCATTACCGATGATCACCCTGGATTGCAGCTGCCAGTGATCGCTTTGAATTCCACTATTGATGATCATTTCTGCGTCCCACCTCCCTGCCCGTACATTATTTGTTGTTTTCCCCGTTTGTCAACAAAAAAGCAGTTTATACAAAGTATTTCGCTGCCGGTAATTGCCCTGGATTCCGTTACCTCGTTTTTAGGCCAAAAACAAGGATCGAGGTCGTAGGATCGCCCAGGATGGATTTTACCCTATTGCAGTACCCACGGCCAGCTTGCCTGCCATTCTGGACGTGATGTGCTGTGTTCCTGGCTAAAATACAACGACAAAAGCCCGAAATTATCGGCCAAAATTCCCCTAAAATGGTGCGTTTTGATTCTTTTGATTTTTTTGTAGCGCTGCTTTATTGCAAAAAAACCAACCAAAACCGTTGTTTTTTTTAGCAAAAAACCATTGTCCTGGATTCCACTGCCGATGATCGCTCTGGATTCCGCTGCTAATAATCACTCCGGATTCTGCTGCCGGCGTTCGCCTTGTAACCTGGTGCGAGTTGCTCGATGCGCCGGTGATTCACTTACCTGGTGCGAGCTGCTCGATGCGCCGGTGATTCCCTCACCTGGTGTGAGCTGCTCGATGCGCCGGTGATTCCCTTATCTGGTGCGAGCCGAAAAACTGCCGATACATTCAACTTTGATACGTCCGGATAGTATCAACAATTTTTTCCGGAGCTTCGATGTTTTTCATTATTAGTTCTATGTCACTTTGTCCAGCGCTTGAAATCGCCACACTGCCAGTTCCTAAAATTCGCTGGAATATGCCTTGATTCATCTTTACATTACGAACGTCCACGTGTCGAACCTCATTCGTATTTCGGCTTAATATTCCCGTCTGCTCTACAACACGCAGATTCGTGATTTTATAAATGGTAGATTGACACCACAGCCACCACATCAGTAAAATCAGCAAAAAAAGCAAAAGACCCAAACCAAAAAACCAATGTGAAATCAGAAGACCCAAACCAAAAGCGAAAATCAGCACCACACAAATAACGAATCCCACCGGCTCACCTCTAAACATCAAAGGTTGAAAAGCCAACAAAGTCTTTTCTTCCAGATCATTGTTCATTGCTATTACCCTTTCATTGAATCAATTCAGCCAATACAGATCAATACTGTTTATCGACATACCACGTCCACACCTTCAAACCGATAATAAAAAACCGGCGATATTACACTGGATTGCAGTTGCCGGCATTCGCTCTCGAGCGCAGCTGCCAGCGTTACTCTGTAGCGCCCTGCAGCGCCACGTGGAGCTGCTCAGCTCAAAGCGTCAATTCGTTGATTTTGGCTCAAAAATAACGAAGTGACATCATTCGCCGGCAAACCCGATCAGTAGAATCCCTGGTTTTGCGTAACGCTTTGTTCTCGATCACAGCTGCCGGTGATCACCCTGGATTCCACTGCCGGCGATCGCCCTGGACTCCGGACTTTACCAGGCCGGTTTTGTTTTCGATCGCAGTTGCCGATGATTGCCCTGAATTCCGCTGCCGGTGACATCCTCGAGCGCAGCTGCCGGTGACGTCCTCGAGCGCAGCTGCCAGCGTTCGCTCTCGAGCGCAGATGCCGGCGTTCGCTCTGAATTCCCCTATTGGTGTTCGCCCTGGATTCCACTACCGGCGATCGCCCTGTATTCCACCCGATTTTCACTCTGGATTCCACTGCCGGCATTCGCCCTGGATTCCGCTGCCGATGATCACCCTGGATTGCAGTTGCCAGCATTCGCCTTGGATTCCACTGCTTTCTTTTTGCGATAGTTCTTTTTTTCTTTTTTGGGAGTTTAATTCGTGTGTTTGTTTTTGATTTTTTTAATTATTTAATTCGATAAACAGAATATTTGATTTTGAGATCAATAAAAAACAGCACTTTTTTATAAGTCTTTATTTTATAAAGACTTACGATATATCTTTTATTAGCCATTTCCCCTCGATTTAATTTTCTTGAAAAAATAAAATGATTACTGATAAAAAAACTGTTCTGGTCGATGTTAGATTTGAAATTATCGGTATTCTCGAGCGCCGCCGGTGCTGGATTCAGCTGCCGTTGATTGCCCTGGATTCCACTGCCGATGATCACTCCGGATTCAGCTGCCGATGATCTCCAGCTGGATTTCGTTGCTTGTGATCTCCAGCTGGATTCCACTGCCAGCGTTCATCCTGAATTCCACTGCCGGCATTCGTCCTGAATTGCAGCTGCAAGTGTTTACTCTCGATACTTGATGCGTTGCTGCCGGTGTTCACCCTGGATTCTACTCGGCAATCATCCTGGACTCCGGACTTTATCAGGCCGGCTTTATTCTCGAGCGCAGCTGCCGATGTTCGCTCTGGATCGCAGCTGCCGGCATTCGATTTTTTTTTGCTTTACGTAATCCCAAACGGCTTGCTTTAGCTCCTACTGTTGAGTAAGAACGTCCAAACCTTTTGGCCAGCTCTCTATTTGATGTGGTTGAAAATAACTCCATAAACAATTTATTATCCTCGTCTGACCAAGGTTTTCTATTCCCTCTATGTAATCCCAAACGTTTTGCCATTCCTCTTATTGACGCAATAGAACGTCCAAAACTTTTAGCCAGCTCTCGACTTGATGTACTTGAATATAACTCTATCAACAACTTTTTATCCTTGTTTGACCAAGGATTACCATTAAAGACTTTCTTGACTACAAGTCCAAGACTTATCGCTTTTGTTCTAACCGCTCCCTTGGTTCGGTCAAACCGACCAGCTAAATCTTCTATGTTTCCATCTTTGCATATATTCTTTAACAGCTTGACTTCCTCTTTCGTCCAGGAACGCAGACGTGGTAATCTATCATAAGGTGATTTTGTCAATACAACTGCCTTTGCACCTGGTTGAAATTCAAACATTACATCGTCACCTGGCTTTAATCCAATCTGCTTACTTACTATTGCAGGAATATCAACTTTAAGAGTTGTTGAATGACTGTGTAATTTTCGTATATAAAACATTTTTTCTCCTTCCCGACTTTCAGACTGCCGGCATTCGCCCTGCAGCGCCACTGCCGGCGTTCGTTCTCGAGCGCAGCTATCGGCGTTCGCCCTGAACTCCAGACTTTACCAAGCCGGTTTTGTTCTCGAGCGCAGCTGCCGGCGTTCGCCCTGGCCTGGTATGAGCTGCGATCTCCCTGCTCTGTTACATCGCATCTGAACTTTAATCTTTTTCCATCTCACGACAGAACAAACCAATTGGTATCTTTGCACCATAAAGCCAATTGCACGTCCATTCTTGTATATAGCGTTTATCTTCTGCTGGCTTTCTCTCGTAGCAAAAAGAATATCCGTAAGGACATTTTCTGTTTAAAATTCGATTTGGAGTTACGATAAATTCGTCTTTATGATTTGACAATTTCTAATCCCTCTTTACTATCTTAGCTTAATTTCAATAACCCAGCACATCCCATCCACAAGAGCAACCACATCAATACATTTCCGAGTAATACGGCGAGCAATCCTGGCATTATGAGAATCATCAGACCAATCGCCTTTAACCACAATCTCGATATATACGTCATATCATACCTCTTTCGCCCTGGCCTGGTGCGAGCTGTCTGCGATTCCATCGAGCACCGCTGCCGGCATTCGCCTTGCAACGCCGCTGCTAATTACATTTATGACGGATCAGACGTATAAGAATATCAGTAAAATCCTTAAAAATGATAAAATCATTCTCGTTTTTGTTTTCAAGCAAAATCTGCATTGCCTTGTCTATGATGGCAAACGCTTGATCTTTACTATAATCAAACTGGCTCTGAAGCATATCGAGCGCCCTGTCAAACATTAACTTCCAATCTGTTTTTTTATCAACCATTTATGTCATCTCATTTGCGCCGTTCTTTCTGGCCTATTGTGAGCTGCCGGCGTTCGCCCTGGATTTTGGACTTTACCAGACCGGCTTTCCATCTTTCAAAAACTACTTGTGAAGGACGGCCAAGACTTAGCCACGTCTCAATATCATCTGCCAACCACCGCATATTACGAGAGACAGATTTTACTGGCTTGGGGAGTTTCCCTTTTTTACATTGATGGGTCACGTGGTCACGGTTTTTGCCCAACATAATTCCAACTTCAACTGCATCGAGCAGGTTTCTTTGCTCTTGTTCTAATTCAGGTATGTCGTTTTCCTTTTCCATTTTGTTACCTCAATTCAAAAAACATTCGATGGCTTCCGCTGCCGGCGATCGCTCCGGATTCCGCTGTCGGCGTTTGCCTTGAATCGCAGTTGCCGGCGATTGCCCTGGACGATCGCAACTGTCGGCGTTCGCCCTGCAGCGCCGCTGCCGGCGAATGTCACGCATTACTTTCGGCAGAATGTCACGCAATAAAACCGGCTCGTTTTTTATGTGCCGTTTTTCCGCTATTATCTTTGCAAGGTCAATCACGATGTTACCCTCTATTATTCTTGATATAATCTGCTTATTTTGCTTTACATATTCATTGATATATCACTCCCTAAGATGTCCTTTACTCCGGACTATCTATCGTTGTAAGTCCTTTATTGACAACACTCTATCCGAAAGAAATTTTATAAGTCCTTTATTTATAATAAGTTATCAAAAACCTAACCGAACTAACCGCACTTTGCTGTTAACCCCTGGGGAAAACACTTGTCAAACTTAACCGCACATTGCGGATAGAACGGATAGAACGGATAGGTTATATCGGTAGTTGTTCTTGTAAACCTATGCCATACCATACTTTAACATTTTTACCGTCAATCCACGCTTGGCCGTCTCGAATTCCTCGAATTCTGAAATATTCGCTTAATTGACGGTTGGACATCGGAAACTTGACGTTATTTTGGCTTGCCCATCGGTCATAAGCATTCCGAACCTCACTCTTGCGAATTTTCGATTCAGCCGGCATATTTAAGATTATATTTTCCTCGAAAAAATCTGCCAAAGGATCGCTTTCTCTGCGATAGTTTTCTGTGGCTATTTTTACCACGTCCGGCGGTGGTAACATATAGCCCTCTTTTTGCCAGGCCAGGCAGCCCTCAATGAGCCAGTTCAAAATGCCAGACCATTCAGACTTGAGCCTATCGAGCAAGTGCGGGTCTCGTTCCTGATCCGGTATTCTAAAAGTCCAGGGCAAAAGATGTACCCGATCCCAAATAGCGTCTGCTGTTTCGGTGATCCTCGGCAAATTTTGCGTAGTCAAGATCGTTTTGTGTGTTGTGTGAAACTCAAAAAAATCCTGACGCATAAATCTTGCCTGCAAAGTCCGATCCCCCGTCATTCGTTTAACCAGGGCGGTGCGCAGTCTCATATTCGGTTTCGTTTCGTCTAACGTCACTAACCGCCTGCCGGCAAGCGTAGCGATTTCGGTCGGGTGGACGTGATATGATTTTTCGATCAATAAGTCCTCCGGTGCGGTTAGTGCGTAATCGCCCATCATTTCTCGAATCGTATCAAGAAAAACAGACTTGCCGTTTTGGCCTGAACCGTAAAAGATCGGGAACACTCGAGCGCAGATGTCACCGGTCAGACACATTCCCATCAATTTTTGCAAATAACCGATATTCTCTTGTTCGCTCTCCATCCAGGTATCGAGACACTTTGACCACATCGGCGCTTTCACCATAGGATCATATTTGACCGGTGCAAGTTTTGTGAACATATCGTCTGGTCGGTGCGGTCGAAAATTTCCTGTGCGCAGATCTATCGTGCCATTTTCGCAGTTGAACAAGTAGATGTCATTGTCAAGCTGTTTCAGGTATATACTGATCCTATCGTTTGATCGAGCCATATTCAGCATTGACGATATTTGCCTGTAATTCTGCGATTTAACGAACCATCGCTGGATCACCTGCTTTTGTTCGGGTATTCTTGCCTTTTTCCATTCGTCCCACAAGCTCTCGGCGGTTTGCCCTGCTAATTTTTCAGCCATTGCCTGACCTTCGTTCTTATTCCATCGCTTGCCATCATAAACCAGCCAGCCGACTTTCCAGCAATATCGAATAATGTCATCGTGTCGCTGGATCAAACGCCTGGCGTTGTAAAGATCGGTAGGCAAGAATTTTGTTGTAGTCTCTGAATCCGGAGTAAAAGTCAACATATCTCTTGCCAGGTCAAGCAAGTGTTGTTTTGTCCCACCTTGATCGATCCAATCCGAAACATCGCCCTTTTCGACAAGCCCTGGCAATTCGACAATTTTTATACTCGGCGGATCGACAAGATATAAAGACTTTGCTATTTTGTCGGTGTGACGTTTTCCCTGTTCGTCATTATCCGGCAGAATAACACAATCACGATCACTCAAAAAGTCACTATATTCAGGCAGCCACTTATCAGCCCCGAGCGCACAAGTCGTTGCCGGCAAACCGAATAACTCCCATAACCGGTCTGCGTCCTTTTCACCCTCGACAATAAAAACCGGCTTGCCCAGGGCAATTGTTACTTGATCGAGCAGCTCCGGCAGCCGGTAAAGAACCCGCCTTGTATCGTCACCGATTCCCCAGAGCCAGTGTTTTCGATCGTCCGGATGATTTGGATCGAGCTGATGATCGAGATCGGGCGGGTTTTTGGGATTCGGCCTGCGAACCCTAAAATCTTTTGGATCAAAACGAACCACTTGATAAAGCAGTTGTTTGCTTTCATCTCGATAGTCGTATGTCTTGACGATTCGAGGTTTAGGCTTTTTCGCAGACCTTGTTTTTCTTGACGTGGTTTGTTTTTTATCGGAAGTGGGATTGATGTCACTCACCCCACTGTATATGTTATGTTTCATTCAGCATTTTCGGCCTATAGTTGGAACGGATAATCGGCGTTAAGCGCCTGGTCGGCGGTATCTGAGAGATTGTCCCACATAGCAGTTACCCTGTCTAACAGGCCTAAGTTCTGGAGGACTATTGAGATGTTCACTGCTGCATCCGGACGGGCGAAATTATTCTCTAAGTGACGCTCAAGGTTCATAAGGGACGATGCGAACTTTATCTTATCGCAATAAAGCAAGGCCGTCTTATAATGCAGCTCAAGCGTATCCTTATCGAGACGGTCAGGCCCGGGCAGATGCTCGAGGGCTTTGGCTTTTTGGTTGATTTCAAACAGACAGATGGCCAATTTGCTTCTGGCTCTGGTGTAATCGGGGTTTATTTCCAAGGCCGTTCGGAATGACTGAATGGCTTCGGCTATCCTTCCTATGCTCATCATCAGCACACCCAGCCTATAGTGCAAATCCGGGTTTTGCGGACGATGGGTGATCTGTTGACGGTGTGCAGCAATTACAGCCCTGGTAAGGCTTGTAGGGTCGTCTTGTACATTATTATATTCATTATCAAAGGGCAAATTTTTGTTAAGGCCGTCCTGGAATCGCAGAGCAGCAGTCTCGGCAAATAACAGTGAACTATTTGGCTGAATCGCCGCTGCGAGTGATAATGTTCCGAGGGCGTCTGGGAGATTGCCGGCTAATTTTTGGGAAGTTGCCAGGCCTATGTATGCATCAACTATTTTGTCATTTATCTCAACGGCCTTGTTGAATTGTTGTGCGGCAAGCCGCTCCTGGTGCAACTGTAAATATTGTGTGCCGAGCTTTATAGTGGCCTCGAGGAAGTCCGGGCAGATACGCAGCGCCTCTTCATATTGCGAAACAGCCTCAGGGGCGGCGCCCAACATACGAAGGACATCGGCATGCTTCATAAGTAAATCGGCCCTGTCGGGTTGGTCCTGTAATAAATACTCAAGCTGCTCCAGCGCCTCGTGGAATTGGCCCTCGGCAAAAAGCTGGTCTATATTATCACCCTGAGTGTGGAAATTGTCCGGATGTATTAAGATGGCGGTGTTGAACGTTTCGATAGCCCGCATATACTTAGCGGTGGCAATATATAAATGCCCGAGTGTTACAAGTGTTGATATGTCGTCAGGATATTCACTTTTCAATATCTCATATTGCTCTATGGTTTTTTCGGGCTGACTATTTTTGAAGTAAATGGCAGCCAGTCGCTGGGCGGGAAGCTGTAAATAGCTTTTG
>CAYQKF010000016.1:0-59445 GCA_964417935.1 uncultured Pirellulales bacterium | reverse complement strand
ACTTTACCTCCTTTCAACGGCCTCACAAAAGTAAAAGGCCGTAGTATTCTGTAACACGCCTGTTAGAAGCGTGCGTTTCTGCATCTAATTTGATGGGTGGCAGCGCTCCGTCGCTGAAGCTTTGGAGCGTAGGCGACCTCAAGCGAGTCCCGAAAACCTGTCCCCGCGAAAGCGGGGAACTGGACAAGCTTGGGGATGGCTCGGAGTTTCGTAGGGTGGGCTTGCTACTCTGCGAAGTAGCTTCGCTACGCAGCACGAGTTAGCCCACCGAACTAAACTACCAGCATCATCTCGGTGGGGCAAGCCCCACCCTACCAGTAACCACCACGCATTTATCGTGTTACAGACCACTAATAGTTTATCGAAACATATTATTCTCGGCCGGAACAGAACTTCTATAGTCGTAAACCGCAAACTGCTGTTCAGGCGCTTCTATCCGCCGTGAGATTCTCCAATTCTATTCCGACCTTCTTGCAGGCGTAGCCGACTTCGCGGAGGTAATCCCCATAGCAAATCATCCAGTGGAATCCGGGCATCCGTTCGGCCAGAGTCTTACTGTCACAGGAGAAACGAATGTCAATTTGAGAACGGCAGACATCCATAAACGGAGCATCGGCAATCTCGCCAATCAAGCCAATCCATCGCTTGACGGCAAAATCAGGGACAATATTGGTTAATATCTGGCCCTTGTGCATCTCAACCTTCGGCGCTGCGCCGTAGTCCGACTCGAAGTGAGTCATAATGCGGGCCGGCTCGAGTGTTTTACCGTCCATCTTCCGGGGTGCTGTGCAGTGAGCATTAGTAATTATCCCGTCGTGCGGGTAGGTCGGGTCGTTAAGAAATACCGGCAGGCCCGAAATGTTCGCCAGCAGGACACCCGTGGGTATCACCACGAAGTCCGACTCGCAGAAAGCCAGGTAGCCGTTGTCATTCAACAGGCTCAGTGTCAGGCAAGCCGTCGTCTCGGCAATCGGTATAATCGTTACCATGCATCCGTTAATCGTGATAGCCTGACAGTCTGCCTTTTTCATTATCCCGCGGAAAACTTGCTCTAACAAGAAGCAATTGTCCACGAACTGACGCTCGGTTTCCAGCTTGGTGCCGCGTAATTTCAAATACCTCTCAGCTTGCTCATGGGCACGATTGACGGCATTTTGGTCTGCCCGAGCTTCCTTAATCAGCTTGCCTAACTCGTCGTACGAGACCGTCTGCATGTCAAACTGCCACTTCTGCCGTACCAGCTCCGGCACGACCCCTCTCGGTTGTGCCCAGGCGCCCGGCCCACCGATAGCTATTATCCGCGTCCCCATTGTGTTCCGCAGCCCGCACAGCGCACGCAGCCGCCAGAGAATCTCGTCCTGGCTGTCTATCACAACATCACCATCATCAATCCCTTTAACGGCGAGCGTATCGGTGTGTTGCCGCAGGTAGCGGGGGCTGATTATCTCGTACCACAAATAAACGGGCCCCGACTTATGACGGCAGAAAAAGATAATGTCTTTACCGTGCTCCGCCAGCTTGGCAAACGTATCCATCCCGCCTCCCGCAGCGTATATCAGATACACATCGGCCTTGTCGAGGCCGCTTAGCCTGGATAAATCTCCAGCTCCCTTAATTCCGGCAGGCTGTAGAAACTCAACGGGAAAATCCGCCTTAGCGCCAAGCTCATTGAGTTCTCGCTTAATACGGCTTAATTCCTGCTGGGCATCCTTTTCGGTTTGGATACCGCCCCAGCTTCGCCAGCTCGTTTGGTGACGCCGCCTTGGCGTGCTATAGACAAGTATCGGCTTGACCTTCAAGGGATGCCGCTTCAGAGCCATTTCATCACCTTTCCTCTCAGCTGCCGATACTGCTGACCAGCTCAGGCCGGTAATTGCCGCGCTGGCTAATGCAACTGAACCCACACCCTGCAGGAACTCTCTACGGTTTACCCCGCTAGCCGAATGAACGTGACCATCGGGGCAGCATGTACTCCGCCGCACATCTCCTTCATTGGGTTTCGTAACCATTATGTATTCTCCTTTCTACAGATACAGTTTTCATTTATACCCTTCAGGGTAGTAAAATTCCGCGAGTAAAATCATAAACCATTACTGTAAAGGTACTTACCCGCGCACAAACATGAATTTTCAATCGAGAGCACTATACAAAGAAAGTATAATCCAAAGTCAACGGATTGAAAAGAAAAATTTCACCCACAAATTTCTTTGGACTTCGTTTAGACGTCACCGGAATGTCAACGCAGCATGAATGCGAAGCACCAAATAGCTGTGACAAAGTAGTAGTACTTTTCATTAACGAAAAGTACTAAAGACCTCAAAATAATAACAAATTATTCGAGACTGTTTTTTGGCCGTCTTCATCCGGGCTTTAGATGTTTTTCCGTTGTACTCCTATATGTTTTTCCACTCATATAGCCTCTTATGCCCTTGGCCCCGTTAGAGACTTTCTACAATATCCTATGAGAGGAATTTCTCTCCTTGCGGTCTCTAACGGGGTTGACGCAAGCCCGCCCAGACACTAAAATTGCTCACTCCGATACCGAGCATCGAGTAGGTAGGGTGGGGCTTACCCCACTGTCAGAAATAATTAACCAATTATGAGTATCGAGGTTTTAGTATGACAAGGATTAACGAGAATTTTTTGAAACTCCAGGCCGGCTATCTCTTCCCGGAAATCGGCAGAAGAAAAAGGGCTTTTCAAGAGGCTAACCCGGATGCTGAAATAATCAGTATGGGTATCGGCGATGTTACACAGCCTCTGGTGCCGGCTGTCGTCAAGGCGATGAAAAAGGCAGTTGACGAAATGGGCCGCACCGAGACCTTCAGAGGCTATGATGACAGCGGCGTGGGATATGAGTTTCTCAGACAAGCCATCAGCGAGAACGACTTCAAATCTCGTGGCGTGGATATCGACATCGATGAAATATTCGTCAGCGATGGAGCAAAATGCGATACCGGCAACATCCAGGAAGTCTTTGGTCTCGACAACGTCGTCGCCGTATCCGACCCCGTCTATCCGGTATATGTGGACACCAACGTTATGGCCGGCAGAACCGGCGGACCAGCAGGGCAGGGGAGGTACGACCGGATTGTCTATATGCCTTGTACTGAGGAGAATGGTTTTGTGCCGGATTTGCCTAAGGAAAAGGTGGATTTGATTTATCTATGCTTCCCGAACAACCCGATAGGTGCAGTCGCGACAAAAGAGCAATTGAAAAAATGGGTCGATTATGCGCACAGCAATAAGGCTATAATCCTTTTTGACGCTGCTTACGAGGCCTTTATCTCCGAGGCCGATATACCGCACTCAATATATGAAATCGACGGAGCAAAGGAAGTGGCCATCGAGTTTCGCAGTTTCTCTAAAACCGCTGGTTTCACCGGCCTCAGATGTGCATTCACCGTTATTCCGAAACAGTTGAAGGCCTATACTAAAAACGGCAGGGCGGTCGAGGTTGCCCCGATATGGAAAAGACGTCACTGTACAAAGTTCAACGGCGTATCGTATGTTACTCAGGCCGGTGCCGCTGCCGTTTACAGCCCACAAGGCAAAGAGCAAAACCAGCGGATTATCGATATCTATATGAACAATGCTAAGCTCATCTGCGAGACGCTCAGCCGAATCGGTTATACAGTTTACGGCGGCCTCAATGCACCATATATTTGGCTGAAAACCCCGAACGACGTAAGCTCCTGGGGATTCTTCGACACATTGCTCAACAAGGCACACGTCGTTACTACCCCCGGAGCCGGCTTTGGCTCCGCTGGTGAAGGATTCGTTCGCCTTACAGCATTCGGCCAGCCGGAAAATGTCACAAAAGCACTTGAGCGTATCAAGGCTATATCTTGATGAAGGAAATAACAGTATATATCGGCCTGGGCAGCAATTTAGGCAACAGAGAGGACTATATAAATAGTGCCCTCAAAATGCTCGCCGAAGCCGAACACATCCAGCTTGTCCGCGTAAGCGACTTGGTCGAGACCAACCCGCTGGCGCAAGCCAATCAGCCTAAGTACTTAAACGCAGTTGCCGAACTAAGGACAACTCTAAGCCCGGAGGATTTACTCAAGACGCTGGTCAATATTGAAACTGCGCTTGGCAGAATAAGGCAGGAAAAATGGTCATCGAGGACCATCGACTTGGACATCTTGCTGTACGGCTCCAGAGTAATAGATAGTCCGCATTTAACCATCCCGCATCCTCAAATGCACTTACGCTCGTTTGTGCTCAATGGTCTTTGCAAGCTCAACGGCGATTTGCTCCACCCTGTTATAAAAGAGTCGGTCAATGAATTAGCTAATCGATTGGGCGGCTGTGATTTCGTCCCTAATCCTGACCTGCCACAGCTTGTCAGCATAGCCGGTGTTATTGGCGTCGGAAAAACTACTCTGACAAAAAAACTATCGAACCGCCTCAACTGCAAAATGCTGCTTGAACCTTACGATACGAATCCCTTCATGCCTGACGTTTACGCCGGGAAAAAAGAGCTTGCCCTCGATTCACAATTATATTTCCTGACCAGCAGAGTTGAGCAGTTGAATCATAATACATTGAAAAAGGGGCAATTGTATATAACTGACTATATCTTTGATAAAGAGCTTATCTATAGCAGAGAAACACTAACTCCGGAACAATTGGCCTTGTACGAGAAGATTTATCAGCCTTCTAACCTGAAGGTAACTTTACCCGTGCTTGTGATATATCTGGTTGATTCGCCGCAGAATTGCCTTGAGCGTATTCACAAGCGAAATCGCCCTTACGAACAGAAAATTGAGCCACAGTTTTTGGAAGATCTTGATGCTGGTTACGAGCAGCTCTTGAAGCACTGGAAAATCTGCCCTGTCATCCGTAAACATGTCCCAGAGCTGGACTATACTGAAGATTCTAATATCGACCGTTTAGTAAATCAGATAAAATGTTATGTTAAGATAGCAGATAGTAATAATCATTGAGTTTTGCATTATTGATGGGACCCGGGATGGCACCCTTACTACTCTGCGAAGTAGCAAGCCACCCTACGAGACTCCAAGCCATCCCCAAGCTGCGCTTGAGGCTGCCACCCATTAAGTTAGATGCGGAAACGCACGCTTCTAACAGGCGTGTTACAGAACAGTAGTTTGTAACCCGAATTTCCCGTATGAAGTTTTACAAAGCGTTCGAAATTTTGGAGTATAGGGCTTTCGAGAGGCTTTTGATTAAGTATTTGTTACAGGCCTGTGTTTATGCGAACAATATTTATGTCCCGGTCGCGGTCTTTAGCTATTAAAATTGTCTTGCCGGTTTTATCAACAGCTATACTGTGACCACCATAGATCCGGCCCCTCCACGGCCCTTTTGTTATTTCTCCGACAAGGTTTGTCCCCACGACAGGTGCAGCGGTTTTCTTCGCTGTTCTTGTAACTACATTCTCAAGCTCTTTACCATGCCCAGGCCAATCATTCTCCACGGCTGCGTATCCGTATGGAACGAGCAGTAAGTCCAGCTTCATCGCTGCCACACGGTTCAGGATTTCATCTTTATGTGTATCTGCACATATTAACAGGCCGATTTTCCCGAATTTGGTTTCGATAGCATTGACTTTTTTACCAGCGGTGTAGGGTGGACTCATCAAATCTGTCAGTATGTTAATCTTGCGGTGCTTGAGAAGAATCTGTCCCTTGTCGTCGATCAGAACTGCCGAATCAAACAAGTTTCTTCCTTCTTTTTCTGCCAGGCCAACACAAAGATAAGTTTGATACTCTTTAGCCAGCTCACACAGGCGCTCCGAATCTTTTCCTGGAATTGAATATGCTCTTTCGTGTGCATTAGAATTGACCCATCCCAATATAATGGTTTCCGGAAAGCAGATAATCTGAGCTCCCGCATCTTTGGCCTGGCCAATTGCATTTTCAATTCGCACAAAATTGCCATTGCGGTCACCGTCAAGTGAGAATATCTGGCACATTGCGACTTTTACAATTCTCATCTGAGTAGAACGACGCATTTGTCAGTCCTTACTTTACTTTCGAATAGGATACACCTGCAAGCAATCACTTGTCACATATTCACCATTATATGACGTACCGTCCCAGTTACAATGGTGGAAACTGAGCGATCTTGAGAGGAGAACCGTTCTGTCGTACAGAGTGAATGAAAACCAAGGGGCGAAAAGAGCAGGCCCGTTTATCCAAACTTATTCCAAATATAATTACCTACGGTATTGACAAAGACTGCAGAAATAGTCAAACTTGTTAGTGGTCTGTAACACGATAAATGCGTGGTGGTTAGTAGGAGCGGTTCGCGAACCTCCCTTACTGAGCCATCCCCCAAGCGAAATCGAGGGATTCTATTACAAACAGATTCCTCGACTCCGCTACGCTTTGCTCGGAATGACAGACCCTCAAATCATATTTAACAGAGCATTAGTTTGTTTGAAAATTTTATGTCCGAAGCTTTTAACGCTTTTTTTTGGAGAACAATCATGAGAGTTGATGTTAGTCATGTTGACGTGTGGGCTGCGAGTATTAAGGACCGACCCGGTGCATTAGCTGAAAAACTTGATGCTCTTGCCCAGGCAGACGTTGACCTTGAATTTGCCATTGCCCGTCGTGTACACGAAAAGCCCGGAACAGGCGTGGTGTTCGTTACACCTATTAAGGGTCCCAGGCAGATAAGGGCCGCCAGAAAAGCTGGTTTCGAGAAAACCAGGTCGCTGCACGGAATCCGGGTCGCCACGGGCAACAAACCCGGCTTTAGCGCTGAACTAACGATGCGACTGGGCGAGGCGGGTATCAACCTTCGAGGTCTTTCCGGTGCCGCCATCGGCAACCGCGCCATCTTTCACCTTGCCTTTGACTCCAGTGATGATGCAAGCAAAGCTAAGCGCCTGCTCAAGTAAATTTGTGGGTACAATACCGCTCCCTCACTCTGTTTGGTCATAGGCAGTTACCACTCCCTTACGGTCGTGGCTCTGTTGTAGTATTGTATGATCTATTGTTTGGGCGGGAAAATGTCCGTAAGGGCACGGCACAGCTGTTGGATTGCCTGGCTTACCTGGGGAGATATAGATTGGCCAAGTTGTATTTGGGCAGGTTGAATCCCAATAAAATAGACATCAAGCTTAATATTTTGACAAACCATATCGACAAATAAGCGAGGTGAGAGCGTATGCGTTGAGATGGCGTGCGAGTTTAACTGCTCAGGTTTGAATATTCTTATTGTTCCAGGTGGAGCTCCAAAATCAATAGCATCAATGACAAGCAAATTCTTTGGAGCTTTTTTTATAATCGGCTGAATATAATTCTCTGGCACAGTGCCGGCATCTATCAGGTCGGCACAGATTGTTGCACGTCCGAGCTGCTCACAAACAATCGGCCCGGCTCCGTCATCACCTTTTAATATATTTCCGATTCCGACAATAACCATTGCCGAGCCGCGAAGATTATTCAACTGTTGGAGGAGTGATTCGTCAGTGCTCATAGCACTTCTACCGTGTTTGAAATTTTACAAATGTCCCTGCCCACAAAGGGGATAATTCCTAACGGGCTTTATAGTCGGATATTCAGTTCACATTTGCACTTAGGACACAAGATTTGCATAAAATCGCTTGCCTGGACTTCTTTATCCCCCTGTGCCTGTGTCTGAATAACCTGGGCCTCTGTAAGCAGTTCGCCGCTTTTGGCTATCAATAAGGAAGGATTGGTATAGGCCAATGGGCCGAGTTTTTCATAAAGCCAAATAAGATGCTTTTTGGTGCCTATCAACGCACCACACTTTTCGCATAGCTGAAGTTCAAATTCATGAGTCTCAGCCATAGCTTCTCTATCCAGGCCGGCCAAGTCCCATTCGTTCGAGAGATTTATGCCAGTTTCAGTAGTGCAATATTCACTGCAATTGCCACAAAATATGCAGGCATCGTATCGAAGGGTGATTTTTCTTACCGGTGGATTTGCCTGCATATCATCAACCTGAGTCAGCGCCTGAGTCGGACAGACGTTCACACAGGCACCGCAGCCGATGCAGGTATCAAGGTCGAATTCCGGTTTACCCCTGTACTTTTCCGGCACTATACAGGGCTTGGCAGGGAATCGAGTAGTAAATCGCGGCGAAAAAACCGCTATCACAGCTTCTTTTAATTCTCTTAATTTTGGCAAACGCAATTTTAAGCTCCCGCTGTTTATTGATTATTGATTATTGGTTATTGGTACAGCACTTGGTTTTCTTTTATTGCTTGTCGATTTCTTCTGCGTATTTGTCAACGACACTGTTTTCCCACAACTCCACACCGGAAGCATACGCACCTTTGGCGATTGCGTGTGCGGCGGTAGGTGAAGTTATCAATATAAAAACAGCGCAGATGATCGCTTTGGCAGCTGTAGCCCCTGACCCACTGGCTAAGGCAACACCAACTAAAAGCAAAATGGTGCCGAGAGTTACGCATTTTGTTGAGGCCTGCAGGCGGTTGTAAACATCAGGAAAACGAACCAGCCCTATACAGCCGAATATATTAAACAAGATTCCAACTATTATTAGTATGTATCCAATAATATCAGTCATCGAAACTTCTGCCCTCCAAAAACTTCGCCAATGCTATGGTCCCGATAAAGCTCAGCAGTGCCCAGGCAAGAGCGACGTTGAGATAAAAATCT
Organism: uncultured Pirellulales bacterium; assembly: GCA_964417935.1. Lineage (GTDB taxonomy): Bacteria > Planctomycetota > Phycisphaerae > Sedimentisphaerales > Anaerobacaceae > NIOZ-UU13. The sequence goes on along the minus strand of CAYQKF010000016.1, from coordinate 50,815 downwards.
TTCCCGGTAGCCAGCCCAAGGATGGCACAGAAACCCACTATGACAATACCCAAAATATCAATAGCAACTGTTCTGTCCGGAGCACTTGGGCCGCGACCTATTCGATACAGACACAAGAAACAACATACAAATAAGCCAATGTAAAATAACGTTATCATAGCTACCTCTCCGTCAACACGGCGCCGGATGGCGCATTTCTACTCGAAAATCTTTTTCAGGAACCACTCAAACCTTTGAGCAATGTACTTGGTTGCCTGCTCGATGTCATCTGACTTAACGTTAATCCAGTGGATGTACAAAAAGCCGTCGTCCGTCAAATCCACCGTCAAAGTACCCGGCGTCAGAGTAATGGAATTAGCTAACGCAGTAATTCCGGATTCTGTTTTTAGAGTTGTTTTTATTTTTACGATTCCGGGTTTTATCGGCATCTTAGGATGCAGGGCGCGATAGACAACATCCAGATTAGCCTTGAATACATAATAGAAGAATACCGGCACATAAACCAAAAACCAAAATATCCGCAGCGGCGAAATAAATACGTGATGTTCTTTTGGCAGTATTTCGTGGAACAGAACCGCGACGATGATAGAAGCTATCAAGCCGGCGACAACAACCTGGAGGTCAATTTTGCCATCAACAAAAGGCCAGGTAAGCAGCATCCAAACAACAAACGCCAAAACAAAATAAATTACTCGTCTCATACTATCACACCCTTAGTATCACATTCCCTTTACATCAACGGAGTAGTTAAGTCCGTCGGTCAATACCTTAACAGCCGGGTCAAGAATTGCCCGCTTTAAGTCCGGCACCAGCACGAGCAGGCCCATAAGCACACATAAGCAGGCCAAAAATACCATCGCAACGAGCATAGAGCCTTTATTCTCTTTTGCCTGCCGGAGATTTTCCGGCAGCTCGCCAAGGAAGACATATCGCTGAACCTTCAAATACATAATTAAAGTACATAAACTTACGAACACAATTATTGCGGCTATCCAGTAAAACTGCGCCTGCACCGCTGCAATTATGAGAATAAGCTTGCTCCAGAACCCGCTAAACGGCGGGATACCGACGATGGAGGCCGATGCGACGGTGCATGTTGTGCGCGTGATGGGTAATTTTTCTGCAAGCCCACCCATTTGTCTCATCTGTCTTGTACCTGTTGTCATTTCCACCGAGCCGCTGGTTAAGAACAACAAAGACTTATAAACAGCGTGATTGACGAGGTGGAACAACCCGCCAAGGATAGCCAGTGAAGCCCAGGCTAAGTTATCACCTCTGGCAATTAAAGTTGCGCCAAGACCAATACCGAGAATTACATAACCTATCTGGCTGATACTCGAATAGGCCATGAGTCGCTTTAGGTCCCACTGTCCTATTGCCAGAAAAGCCCCTGCAATCATACTCAAAAGGCCGAGCACGATTAGAAGCCAGCCGATTGAGACCGAAACGCCGAAAACATTGAAAACCACGCGAGCAAGGGCATATATCCCGAGACTTTTTATGAGAACGCCGGAGAGCATTGCGGAAATTGGAGCAGGAGCCGATGGGTGTGCATCAGGCAGCCAGGCGTGGAACGGCACGAGAGCGGCTTTTAATCCAAAGCCGACAATAAACAATGCCAGGGCAAAGTCAAGGCCGGCATTCATACCTGAGTACTGGATCGCCTCTGAAATGTAAGCCATATTAAGCGTGCCGGTGTTACCGTAAACAAGGGCAACTGCAAAAAGAACAAATATCGAACCGATGCTGCCAAGAACCATATACTTAAAAGATGCCTCCAGCTCTTCGTGCTCACAGCCAAAGCCGACAAGCGCGTAAGATGCGAGTGAAGCAATTTCCAGAAATACAAACAGATTGAAGATATCTCCGGAAAGTACGACACCGTTCATACCCGCAACCATGAGCAGAAACAGGCTCAGGTATTTTGCCTTTGCTGTGTACTGCTCCATATACCTGACGCTAAAGAGCATCGCAGCGGCACTAACAACACTAATAGCCAAAAGCAAAAGGGAGCTTAAACCGTCAAGGACAAGATTAATCCCAAGCGGGATAGACCATTTGCCTATTTCATAAACTTCGGATTTACCAATAGAAGCAACAGCAAATACGAGCAGCGTAACGGTTACGAGATTGGCTAAGAGAGTTGCAGCAGCTTTGCCTTTTCTACCAAACAATGGAAGCAAAAACGCTATTACTAAAGGAACAGCAATGAAAAGAGGCAGCGGTATGCTCATCCTTTTAGTCTCCTTATTTGAGTAATGTCAAAGGTGCCGTATTTTTCGTAAGTCCTGATGCATATCGAAATCATAAGGGCCAATGAACCCAAACTAATAACAATTGCCGTAAGCACAAGGGCCTGAGGCAGCGGGTCAACCGAACTGCTGAGGAAGCCGGCAACAATCTGCCCGGTTTCTGAATCCACATGGCTTCTGCCAATGATCGGCGCCTCACCACCGAAACGAAACCCGAGCATAATCAGGAAAAGATTGACGGCATATTCCATAACCATAATGCCTACGACAATCTTGACCATATTCTTTTTGACGACTGCACAATACAGCCCAAGCATAAACAGTAAAAAGCACAAAGAATAAGGCATAAGTTTTATTCCTTTCCATCAGATGGTGTATTAGGCTTAAAATCTTTACAGCAGATCGAAAGAGTAAGAATAACCAGAAATAATGATGCACCGACTTTCAGACCGATGGCAATATTCGATAACGGTATAGTGCCTGCGCTTATGAGCTTCAAAGGCTGGCCCGGCAGATACTTTTGCAGGAAATTGACAAAGAAGGCCCCGCCCAAGACCAATCCCAAAATCGCTATCATAGCAAAGAGAAATGCACCCAGACAGTCGAGCTTTGAGGCAAGCGGTAGAGGCAGATTTTCTTCCACAAAGTCCCTGCCGAACGATAACATAAGCAGTATATAGGAAGAAGCCAAAATCACCCCGCCGGCAAAACCGCCACCAGGGGTAAGATGGCCGAAGAGAATAATGTAAATGCCAAAGAGGAAAATCAACACCTTAACCCAACTGGCGATAGTTTTTACTATTATTGTCATTCCTTTCATTAGTCAGGTTCCTCCAGCAGTTTTTTGGCCTTTTTTCGTAGTATTACAGTTGCACCTATAATCGAAGTAAACAGCACGGTCGCTTCGCCGAGTGTATCGTAGGCACGAAAGTCCAGTATGACCGATGTCACGATATTCGCGGCTCCAGTTTTGGCCAACCCTTCGCTAATGTAGGTTTGAGACGCAGCCCCGGGAGTCTCGGCAAAAACGGCGGTTCCGAAATCAGGTAAAGTCTCAAAAACTTTTACGCCGGCCAAGAAAATCACGAAGATAATCACGACCGAAACAACCGTCCCAAAGAACTCTTTGTCACCAGTGATAAAAGTCAGGTCGCGAGAGATTGTAGCGCGAATCAGAATAATCAAACCTAAAACTTCCACCACAATCTGGGTTATCGCAATGTCCGGCGCTCGCAAAAACAGAAACATCAAGGAAACACCGAATCCGAGGGCACCGATGCAGATTACGGAACTTAACAGATTTTTGGTTTCTATCGCAATAATAGCAGCGATTATCATAAACAGCAGTAAGACGTAGAATATAGCCATATTAACCTCACCGAATCTCGCACACTATAAAAATAATTATCAATAGTCCCAAAGTTACCCAGGTCAAATACATTGGCAGCACGCCGGAATGAAGCCATCGCAGAAAAGCAGTCAGGGTCAGCCCACACCTACCGCCTTGATCGTATGGGTCGAAATATCCTTTTTCCTGGCCTGTGTAAAGCTGTTTGAGGCCGCCCATTCGTGAAACAGTCTTGTAGAAATGCGTCCCTGGTATTCTCATATCTTCACTATTCTGCACCTCGCCACAGGTCCAGTTTGGCACGGTCCTGACATTTCTCGACAATTTAGCGACAAGCCAGATGAGCACTCCAAGACCAATACCAATTATTATCAGGATTGTAGCGAGACCGGAATGCCATGTGCCGAATATTGCTGTCCCTGGTTCTATATTCAAGGCAGGATAAATGAACAGTTTGAGCGGTACGTGGTAGAAGACTCCGAAGAACACACACAACAAGGCAAGGACTGTCATCGGAATTGTCATCGCCGGCGATACTTCCTTTACGTCTTTTAGCCCATCCGGCAGACGGGAAAGGAACATCGAGTGTATGAGTTTCACGAACGAAGCTAAAGTGAGGGCACTTCCAAACATGGCACAAGTCAGCCAGATGGGCCAGAGCGTAGCTGCGAGACCGATTTCTGCCGAGTCCATTGTAATCACACCCTGATAAATCATCCATTTGGAAACAAATCCATTGAGAGGAGGTATTCCGGAAATACTCAGGGCGGCAATCAGACAGGCCGAAAAAGTGATGGACATTTTTTTACCCAGGCCGCCGAGTCTATCTAATTCGGCAGTCCCTGTTGCCTGCTCGACCGCACCGCCGCACAGGAATAAACAACATTTATAAATTGCATTGTTGAGCATATGGAATATTCCGCCGGCAATACCCACAGGCGTTCCGGTTGCTATGCCAAGTATCATATAACCGACCTGGCTGATAGCGTGGTAGGACAGCAGCTTTTTGAGATTATGCTGAACCATCGCAATCATCACGGCGATAATAATCGTGGCGGCACCTATGATTGACAGGACGATAGTTAAAGCCGGAGAGTTAATTATAAATATTTCCCGCACGACAATTACCAGCAGATAAATTCCCAAAAGTTTATCAATGGCGGCGGGCAAAAGTGCCATCACCGAGGCCGGTGCATATTCACCACTGGTAGGCACCCAGGTATGTAAGGGCAATGCGCCCGCTTTTGTAATGGCGGCTGTCATAAGCAGTAAGAAGGCTATAATCGGCATTGCCGAAGTAGTCGCCAGGCTAATATCCGAGATGACAAAAGTCCCCGAAAGTGCCCATATCATAAAGACGCCGAGCATAAAAGCGGCATCGGATGCGCCTATCATTGCGAAACTTTTTGTCGCTGCGAAATTGGAATTCTTGCCTCCTGTTGTTATTAAAAGATACAGCGAAACAGTAACAATCTCCCAAAATATCAATAAAAACAGTAAGTGATTGGAAAGCAGTATCCCTGCCGAGCCGCCTATTGTAAGCAGAATCGCACCATAGTAAATGTTCGTATTGCTTATTGCGTATTGCGTATTGCGTAATGAATATAGAGTTATTAACAGGCCGAAGCCCATAGCGAACAACAATACGAACTTCCCAAGAGGTGTAACGCTCAGCAACAGTTCCAGGCTAACACCCTCTAATTGCAGGACAGACCAGGTGTACGCGGACTCGCCGCCGGTAAATATCTTGATTCCCAGAATAAACGTTAAACCTGAGATAATTAGCGTCAATGCCCTGGATGCGGACTTTAGTTTATTCGGCAAAAACAGCAGCACAAAGCCCACAATCAACGGCAAAAAGACTGGGATATGTAGAATATTAATTTCCAATTTAGAAATCCTCCAGCTTAAATTCGGGCCCGCCGATTTCCTTCTTAATCCGTGCCGTTTTCTCACGAGACAACTTCAGCAGTGCATCATAATCGTGTACAACATTGTGATGCCCATCGATAATAGCCAACCTTTCGGTACAGCTATAGCAGGGGTCAACCGCAGCTAATGTAATGGTAACATCAGGAATATGCTGACCAATGCAGGAGGCCCTGAACGAAGGCACGTTGACAAAGCTCGGTGCTCTGACCTTATGGCGAATCGGCCTGTTGCCGCCGTCGCTGCGGACGTAATGGAATGTTTCACCTCTTGGAGCCTCAGCACGACCACAAGCCTCACCCGGCGGTATTTCCTTGACCTCCACGGCAATAGGGCCATCGGGAAGCTTTTTGACGGCCTGCCTGATAATCTTAACAGCTTCAAGAACCTCGAGAAGACGCACGACGGCTTTGGCAAAGACGTCCCCTTCGGGCTGGACAATTACATTCCAGTCCAAATCGGCATAAGCGGCATACGGGTCATCGCGCCTTACGTCGATAGGAACACCGCTGCCCCTGGCAGTCGGGCCCGTTACCGCATATTTGATAGCGTCTTCCTTGCTCAAGATGCCTACGCCTTTGAGCCGAGCGTGCAGAACAGGGTCGTCAAGCACCGCCTTTGTGAGCATTTCAGTTTTCTTTTCAATTTTGTCAAGCTCTTTCAGCATCTTGGGGATAAGCTCATTAGGAATATCTTCCCGGCAGCCGCCAACTTTGACGTTTCCATAGTTGTTTCTGTTGCCCGTTATTTCTTCTAACAAATCAAGCACCGGCTCGCGATATTTCCACGCCCACATAAAAACAGTATCATAACCGATAAAGTGCCCGGCAAGACCTACCCACAACAGATGACTGTGAATACGCTCAAACTCATTGATGATTACGCGGATATATTGAGCTCGCTCAGGTGGCGTTACGCCGGCAAGCTCTTCGACCGCATTGACGTAAGCCAATGGATGCGAAGCTGAGCAGATTCCGCAGATTCGGGAAACCAGAAACGGAACCTGGTCAAACTGGAGGGATTCGCTGATTTTTTCTATGCCGCGATGGTTATAAGATATTCGCATATCAATATCCGTAACAATTTCACCATCGACGGTAAGCTGGAAGAACTCCATCTCTTCCTGCAATGGGTGAAACGGGCCGACCGCCACGATGGGTTTCGAGAGTTCGACGGTTCGCCGGGCGGGTGATTGGGATTGGACGGTTGGACGTTTTGATGGTTCACCATCCGGCCTTTTTTCGGGCATTTTCGCATCTTTCCTCAACGGATAAACACCCTCAGGCCAATCATCAGACAGAATCAACCGCCGCATATCAGGATGATTATTGAAATCTATCCCCAATATATCGTGTATTTCTCTTTCTATCCACTCGGCGGCCGGCAAGAACGGTGCAATAGAGTCAATCGTCGGCTTTTCGCGGTCCCGGATAAAGGCCTTCAAAGTAACCATACACCCGGTTTGGTCATACGAATAATGATAAAGAACTTCGAAGCAATCGTCAGAGTCAATTCCCGTAGCAATTAAAAACCTTAAAGGCACATCTTCAAATAGAAACTTATTGATGGCGTAACTGTTTTGTTCCTCACATAAAAGGAAGATTCTATTATCCGCCTTTTGCTGTATATCATCTATGAGCTTATCTTTTATTTCCGATAACCTGTTATTTAATTCTTGTTGGTTCATATTTGTATCCTGTTATAAAACCGACAATGCCTTTACCACGCCGGATATCATTGCTTCAGGCTTCGGTGGACAGCCCGGCACATAGGCAATAATTGCATTGGGGTCAATTTCTCTGATTATTTTGTCCACAGGCCCGACCATGTGGTAACCGGTGGTGAATATTCCTTTGTCACAAGCGCAGGCGCCTATTGCAAAGACAACACAGGGCTTTGGAGTTTGGCGATATACTTCCCGCAGTCGCGGAGCCGCCTGAGCGGTTACTCCGCCGGTTACCAGCAGAGCATCAGCATGTCGCGGTGAGCCAACTAATTTCATGCCAAACCTCTCAATGTCAAACTTCGGCGTGAGCAAATTAACAATTTCAATATCGCAATTGTTGCACGCTCCGGTATTAACGTGGAACACCCACACCGATTTTTTCAATGACCATATTTTCCAGCTCATAAATTCGTGTCCCGTCTGGCGTGGCTCGCGTTTAGCCGTCGCCGGCACGACGACGACGCTCGTCCAACCATCTACAACCAACTAATGCCATAAAAATTTCCTATTGATGCAAGTATAACAGCAACAACCAAAGCAATTCCGCAATAAACCCAGAAGAACTTCATCGCCTGGTCAATCCGCACACGCGGGTTCGTATTCTTTATCAAGATCAGCAGTACGAGAACCAAAACATACTTTCCGATACCCGCAACCAATGGCCATCCCAGCGTCGTACCGAATCCACCGAGAAATACCATCACCAAAAACAGCGGCAGAGCCACTAACATCATTGCCTGCATAAGCTTCCAAGCCGCAAGCAAAGCCCCTGAATATTCTATAATGATTCCGCTGGCAACTTCAGTTTCCGACTCAGCTATGTCGAATGGGACAAACCCGAGTTTTGCCTGAACACATAATAACGCAATCAAAAACGCCAACATTCCGGAGATACTAAGAGCCGGTGTATATCCGGCAATTGCAGCTAAATTTAACTGGCCGCCGGTTTTTATAATTACAACGATAAAGGCCAAAACAAGCGGCAATTCGTAGCCCATCACCAGTTTCATTTCCCTGCTTGTGCCGACCGCCGCGTGGGGACTGGCACTGGCGCTACTGCCGAGAATCAACGCCAGCGACGGCAGCACCATTAGATAAATCGCTACTATAATATCACCAACAAAAGTCTCCTCCGGCCAGAAAGCCGCCACCCCGAGTATTGTCGAAAGCAATAGCACGCCTGCCAGACCGACAAGCGGAGCCGCAAGGAAAACAGTTCGATGAGCGTCCTGCGGTATGAGTATTTCCTTGCCCATCAGTTTCATAACGTCGTAGAACGGCTGGAAAAGCGGCGGGCCAACTCTCCATTGCACCAGGGCACTGACCTTACGAACTATCCAGGAAGCGATCAGACCCAAAACGACGGTAAACAAAAAACCTGGAAAAATCAGAATCCAGAATAAATTCTGTAATGCTTCAATCATTTCTCTGCCTTTTTCCTCAAAAACGGCTCCCATAAAACGCCGCCGGAAATCTTAACAACGACATCTTCGAAAACCTCTACTAAATCATCTTTTACCTCAACTTCTCTGTAATCCAAACTTCCGTCCTGACAGGTATTTACACACAATGGTTTTTCGCCCGGCGCCAACCTGCCCCTGCAAACATCACAAACGCTGCTTGGAAAAAGTATCAAATCGGTGTATATCGTTCCAAACGGGCAGGCTATCGCACAACTACCGCAGCCGGTGCACAACATATTTGCCCGCTTAAGAATCCCGGCGTCACCGTTCTCGTTCGGCACCTTCTCCAAAGCTCCCTGCGGACAGGCATTGATACACGGTGCAGTTTCGCATTTGCGACAGACCAAGGCAAAACGAATCATCTCCAGCAATGAATCAATTCCTTTATTTTCAGGATGATGCTTGTACGAACACTGCACTTCGGATTCGGCCTGAAGTTTGCATTTTGCCAGGTCAATTATTAACTTCGCACCCATAATTTTGTATCTCGTACTGTGCTTCTTCCGTCATTGCGAGCGCAGCGAAGCAATCTCAAAAACGAAACAGATAAGATTGCCCCGGGCTACTCGGCAGCCCTCGCAATGACAACTAATTTTAAGTTCTACACGTTTTTCGTTTTAAGTGTTGTTCGCTTTCAATCCCAGATATTCGGGTATTGTTTTATCTGGTTGTAAGTAAAGACAGGGCCATCCTTGCAGACATAATATTTGCCTATCATACAGTGGCCGCACTTGCCTACTCCACAGCTCATATTCTTTTCCATTGAAAGATAAATCTGCTCAGCACTGAACCCGAACTCCAATAACTTCAAGGTGGCAAATTTCATCATAATCGGCGGGCCGCAAACAACCGCTGCGGCGTTTGAAATATCCACGTCACCAGGCGCCAGGATGGTAGTTACAACGCCAACATTACCGTCCCAGTTGCCGTTTGTCTCATCAACGGTAAGTTTTATATCGACGCCGTCAATCTTCTGCCAGGAACCAAAAAGCGTGTTCTTGTAGATATAATCGTCAGGCGTTTTCGCCCCGAATCGGCAAACCACAGATTTGAAATCCTTTATTCTTTCAATTAGGGTCAAAAACAAAGACCTTATTGGTGCCAAACCTACCCCGCCGCCGACGATATAGACTTCCTTACCGAGGAAATCTTCAATCGGATAACCGTTACCAAGAGGCCCACGAATGCCGACCTTTTGTCCCTTTTGGCACTCGTGCAATAAAGCCGTTACCCGACCGGTCTTCATAATCGTGATTTCCATCTTCTTGGTATCTGAAGGCGACGAGGAAGGCGTAAACGGCGCTTCACCAACGCCGGGCAAAGTCAACTCCACAAACTGGCCTGTTTCAAACTTGAATGTTTCTTCCAGCACAACGACAAAACTTTTAATCGTCGGGGACTCGTCTATGATATCAACAATTCCGCCGTTTATGGGTTGGTAGAGATTTCGATTCATTTTGCAACTTCCGCTTTTGTCTTATCTTTACCTTTAAGTTCTTCATTTAACTTTTTTAACACCTTACGGATATCCACTTCGCCCGCCTCAGCATCGACACACCTGCCGCAGCCGACACACATATTAACGCCATACCTGTCGAGGAAATAAGAAAACTTGTGCATAAAACGATGTCTGAGCCTGTCACCAAGCACTTTGCGGGGATTTGCACCGCCGGCCACTTCGGCATAAGCAAGCCTCATGCAACTGTCCCACATCTTCATCTTGGCAAAGTAATCTTCCTGCTTAGTGTCATAAAGATAGAAACAGTGACAGGTCGGACAGACCCGCGTACAGGCCTGACATTCAACACAGGTTGTCGCTTCTTCGTCATAAACATCAGAATCCTGACTGCCCTCAACAATCTCGTTAACCGGCACCTCAAATTTGAGGTCAGTGTTATTTTGCTCAAGCTGCTGTTGTGTCTCGGCCCTGTTTCCATCTCGCTCAGCCAATAAGTCATCATTGCACTCGGTAAAGAGGTTAGGGTATTTTTCTATGAAATCTTTGCCCTTTTGCGAGCCGACTTCGATAATATAGCCATTCTTTACCTGCGAAACATTCAAATCAAACCCGTCCTGGGCAAATGGCCGTCCATCCAAAACATTGCAGAAACAACTATCAGCCGGCTCAAAGCAATCGGACGAGATTATGAACATTTTCTCCCGTCGGCTCACATAAAAGGGGTCCTCAAACTCCTCTTCTGTAAAAACCTTATCTAAGATTTCGATAGAGCGCAAATCGCAGCCTTTAAGCCCAAAAACTGCAAATGGCTTTATATCCTTCGGCTCAAAAGGCTCGGGGTAAACCGCAGCAAGCTCTCGAAGGGGGAATAAAAACTCTTTTACAGGTGTACAGGTGCGTATGTTATTGAATTCCACGCAGGTCTCGGCAGAAGGGTCGTATCTATTATATACATAATGCGTCCCAGTCTTTTTCGGAACGTAGAGGTCCATCTGTTCAGCAACAGCGTCCAGAAACGGCTTTAATTCACTTATAAGAACAGTCTGCATTTTGCTCACCCGAATTTACTCAATAATTTATGCAACGCCTTGTATACTGCCGAATGCAAATAGTCAAATAGAATTTATAATCTTTTAGCGACTAATTATAGATATTGTCTAATTTAACATTTCAACTTGCCGGCATATAGTAAGGCAAGCGAGCCAGGTCCATCGCAATATCAAGGGTTATTACCTTGACTTTTTTAGGCACCGCTATATGGCAGGGAGAAAAGTTAAGAATACCCCTTACGCCCGCTTTGACCAATGCGTCTGCTGTCTCCTGAGCAGCCTGACGCGGAACGGCCATAATGGCAAGTTTGATTTCCCGTTTCTTTAGCGTCCGCAGCCTTGAGACGTTTTCAATGGTGATATTCTTTATTTTCCTGCCGATTTTCTTAGGATTAACATCGAAAGCGGCGGCGATATCGAAACCATATATCCCAAAGTCCGGATACGCCAAAATGGCCGAGCCCAGATTGCCTACACCAACCAGGGCCGTCTTTTGAATAACATCAAGTTTGAGAATTCTTTTGATTTCTTTTGCAAGCTTTCCAACGTTGTAGCCCACTCCGCGAGTACCGAAATCACCAAAGTAAGAAAAATCCTTTCTTATCTGGCAGGGATTAACGCCAACGAAATCGGCCAGATTTCGGCTCGATATGTTCTTTTGACTCTGTTCAGACGTAAGCAACAGCCCTCGCAGATAAATAGGCAACCGCTGAATTGTCTCTTTTGGAATTCTACCGTATCTCATCAATTATACTAAGATTATTTAGTTCTTGCGTTCACATTCACGAACTACAACTACCGTATTTTATAATAGATAATTGTCGCGTCCGTCAAGAAAAATCACATTATTTTTGTACGAACTCCACAAAAAATATGCTTACTTAATTACTTTGTAGATATGACGTTACTGTCAATAGTGATGAGAAGCGTAAAAAAAATTGAAAGATTTTTATAAATCTTACAGCACAACAATACCTTCAATTGCAATGTGCAGTGGAAAAATCACAAAATTCCCAAATTTGAAAAATAAGAGTTTTGCCAGTACCAATGTACACGGGTGTCTTGCCGAAATAACTTACCGTCACGTGCGTGAGTTGGAGACGCTTTACAGAATCAGCCATATACTGGCGGCCGGCAAGAACAAGAAACAGGCCCTTGCCGAGGTTCTGGATATGCTTGACTGCGAATTGGGTATGAATAGGGGCACGGTAACACTTCTGGGATCCTGGCTGGGTGGGCGTTTGATTTTTCACTTGACTTATAGAAGTGTTCTGTTAAATTGAACGTAAAAGTTGGCGGTCTCGTAAGGCTGTCCACATCAATCACCTGTGCCTGCGTAACCTGTGCAGTCAACCACAGGTGTAGGTAAAAACCTGATTTTATGTACGGGCGGCCCCAGGTGGTCGCCCTGGGACCGGCACATAGACCGGCCCCTACAAAAGACGAGAAGGGAGCTATTATCATGTCCATTAACCGTCGTACTTTTCTCAAAGGCTCCATAGCCTCAAGCCTGACTCTGGCGGCCCCTACTATAATCAGGGCCCAGGCCGACAGGAAATATCGCACGGCCCTTATCGGCAGCGGCTGGTGGGGTATGAACATCGGCCGGACTGCAATACAATCGGGCCGGTGCAAAATGGTCGCTATGTGTGATGTTGACAGAAATCAACTGGACCCTGCCGTCAGAGAAATAGAACAGCTCAGCGGCGAGACGCCAAAAAAGTATAAGGACTATCGCGAACTTCTGGACCGTGAAAAACCGGATATTGCAATCGTAGCCACGCCTGACCACTGGCATCCGCTGATTACCATCGCAGCGGTTAAAGCAGGGGCCGATGTGTATGTGGAAAAGCCCATCAGCCATACGATACACGAGGGTCTTGCGATGGTAAGGGCCGCACGGGAAACGGGCCGAGTCGTTCAGGTCGGGACACATCGGCGAATATCGCCCCATAATGTCTCTGGTATGAAATTTCTTAAGTCAGGCCGAGCCGGGAAAATCGGTATGATAAGGGCCTTTGTCCTTTACGGAGGAGGACCTGAAAGCCCGAGACCCAATACAGCGCCTCCCGAGGGTATGGACTGGGATATGTGGTGCGGACCTGGGCCGCTGCGTCCTTTCAATACCAAAATCCATCCGAAGGGTTTCCGCCAGTTCCTCGATTACGGCAACGGAACGCTCGGCGATTGGGGAGTGCACTGGGTGGACCAAATCCTCTGGATAATGGAAGAGAAATGGCCCAAGACTGTGTACTCCAGCGGTGGACGTCCCATCAAAGGCCCGCCGGTCAATGATGAACGGGGACAGACTACCGATGCCCCCGACCACCAACTCGCCACATACGAGTTCGAGGACTTCACCGCCTGCTGGGAGCATCGCCAGTTTGCGGGCAACCCGGCCGAGAAGGGTGAAAACGTCGGCTGCTATTTCTACGGCACAAAAGGGACATTCCACATGGGCTGGCAAAGGGGCTGGACTTTCTACCCGGTCGGCAGAGGACAAAAGGTCATTCATGAGGAACCCCAGCTTAATCAACCGGACAGCCAGAACATCAAAGAGCTGTGGGCTGACTTGCTCAAGTGCATCAAGAATCGCTCGCGTCCGGTGTGTGATATCGAGCTAATCCATCGTTCCACAAATATGAGTCTGCTTGGTATGCTTTCGTTGAAGCTCGGCCGCAGTGTCCAGTGGGACGGAGAAAAGGAAGAAGTCATCGGTGACTATGAGGCCAACAAGCTGCTGCGCCGCAAGTATCGAAAGCCCTGGGTCTATCCGCAGGTATAATTATGCAGTTTAACGCTTAAGGCTTCTAACAAAATAAGTGTTCGCTCTTGTTGTCATTCTAAGCGCAAGCGAAGAATTTTGAAAGGAGCAATTAAAAATGAGATCGGTAAAACTAATCTGTCTGGTTTTGATGCTGATATTCATCGCTGGCGGCTGTGAGATGAAAGAGCCCGAATTGCCCCTGCGAGCTAAACCTGTGGTCATTGAAAGTCTGTCTAAATCTTCTGAAACAACCAAATCACTACACCAGGCTGCTGTGGACGGCGATTTTGTCGAGGTCCAATTACACATTTTGAAAGGAGCTGATGTAAACGCAAAGGACAGGCGTGGCCGAACACCTTTGCGCCTCGCGGCTGAGAAAAGTCATAAATATGTTGCAGAACTGCTCATTGACGGTGGTGCTGATGTTAATGCAAAGGATCCCTATGGCTACTCTCCCTTATTCGATGCAATCCGTGCAGGCAGCAAAGGTGTAGTCGAGCTGCTCATTGCCAAAGGCGCTGATGTCAATACAAAAAGCAGTGCCGGCCGGCCGGTTCTACACTGCGCTGTCGATGCCGGATTTAAGGATATGGCAGAATTGCTTATCGCTGGAGGCGCCGATGTCAGCGCAAGGGATAAATCGGACCGGACGGCTCTGCACGTCGTGGCCGAGAAGGGCTACAAAGATATTGCTGAATACCTCATCTCCAAAGGTGCCGGTGTCAACGCAAAGGATGAGAATGGCTGTACGCCGCTGCATTTCGCACTTGTTCATAGCCACTGCGATGTGGCCGAACTGCTTATTGACAAAGGCGCCAATGTCAATGCAAAGGACAAGTACAACCAGACGCCACTGCACCTCGCTGCTGCTCACGGGCACAAGGATGTGGCCGAACGCCTTATCGCCAGGGGTGCCAATGTCAATGCAAAAACCGAGGACGGCGAAACGCCTCTGCGCTGGGCGAAAGAGCAAGAGTATAACGAAATCGTTGAACTGTTACGCAGGCACGAGGCTAAAGAATGACGAACGCAGTTTGAAAAGCAGCAGCGCTAACAGTTCGGAAGAAATGTGCCAATGCGGCATTTCCTAAAAAATCCGGCCGACAATAAACTTTTATTGTGGTTTGGCGTAGTAAATGATATAATATTTGTTTGGTTACGAGCGAGTTATCCTGCTCTTTTGGAATTGGATGTAAATGTAATTAGCAGGATTGCTACGAGTTTTCAGCTTATAATGTAATTTCTAACAAGTTTTTATTAAATTTTAAGGAATCTTCAAAAGTCCTATATGTAGTGGTTTCCAAGGTTTGAAACACTATATATATACATATTATTGTTGGTTTTTAGAGTAATATTTGGGTTCTCAGTTTGTTTTATTTTAAATTTGCATTGACACACGAGAATAGTTAAGTTATAATTAAACTCCTACTATTCATATGACGAATAAGGACGTGATAGATTTTAGTGATGATCCTCTCGTTAAGGGACCATGTGCTATTGTAAGTTATGCACGACGGTCAAGCGGCGTCAGGCCAGCAAAGGATTTTATTGAAGATTTGGGAATGCTAGATCAAGCAAAACTAGCTAAATCTTTTCGTAAAATTGCAAATGTTGGGAGAATTAACAATAAAGAAAGATTCAGAAAGCTGGGTGGAAAGAGTGGGAAAATATATGAATTTAAAATTCATCCTAAAGTTCGTATCTTGTGCTTTCAGTTAGGAAAGACGTAGTTACTTACGCACGGCTTTAACAAAGAAACTGGTAATACACCACCGAGACAAATTGAACGTGCCGAGAGTATAATGAAAGAACATATTTCATTATTATAAGTAGTTAAGTTAGTCGGGAGACTATGATATGGATAAAACATTTATAGAAAAACTTATAGATGATGCCGAAGGTCAAAAACTTTACTTTCGTGAGGATTTGATATTCGAGATCACAGAAGAAATCTGCAAAGTCATGGAAGAGAAGGGGATTAGCAAAGCAGAGCTATCGAGACTGGCGGGCGTAAGTAAAAGCAATATAACGCAACTCCTGAGTGGCGACCACAATATGCGGCTTACAACTGTAGCCGATCTTCTATACACACTTGATTCAAAGATGGTGGTGTCCGCTGTTCCACTTGATATTGATAATATACTTGAAAGCATCACCTTTAATCAATGGACTCCAGCGTTAGAACTCATAGTAAAACAATCTGAATATCAAGAGATTAATGAAGAAGCACAAAAAGAGTTATATCAGGCAGCTTAAATCATGGCAAAAAAGAAGGTTAAAACCAAGGCTTTAAAAAGGGAAAACAAGGTTGCTGTGGGTCTGCTGGTTTCTGATCGAGTACAATTAAAAGATGTTCGGTTAATAAGCTGCAAATGTGATCAAACGCCGGAAGCCACACTAGGTAAAAAAGCATATGATATCAAGCATTCAACTGAAGTGCAGGTTGACAAGAAAAATGGCTACGTTATTGTTACAGCGAAATTTCATTTTGAAGCTTTTACTGAAAGTAAAACACAGAAGCCAGTTATTTTTATCGACGCTTCTTTTCTTTTGGCTTATAAAATAGAAAACTTTGAAGGGCTAACTCAAAAAGGATTTGAGCAATTTGCAAATTTAAATGGAATTTATAATGCTTGGCCATACTGGCGGGAATTTGTGCAAAATACTGTTACTCGAATGGGATTGCCTTCGTTGACCATTCCTGTTTTCAGAATTGTACAATCGACTGCAAAGAAAAGTGTCAAGAAGAAAGTAGTACGGAAAAAAACTAAATCAAAAAAGTAAGCTCTTTTTTTGAAAAGTGAATATGGGGGCGAACGGCTTCGACCGGATGATGGACGGACAAGCTGCATGCCCAGGACGCCGGTTGGCCTGGCTAATCATCCGGCAACAATTTTTAAGCGACAACTCACAGTTGCGCATGGCTGCTTAATTAGCAGTCCGTCCTGTCTGACTTTGCCTGTGGGTTAGGTAAGGGCGTCACACAGCAGGCTGGCTGAGTCGGTTGTTCGGGCCGGCAAGGCGAGACCTTTCCGAAATAGCTGAGTTAAGAGCCTGTCGTTTTGGCGCTTAGCAAGGCGAAAAAACAATAAAGCGACTAAGCATGTAGACGCTTGCCTTGAAACATCTCGGGACGGGGGTTCGAATCCCCCCGCCTCCATTCTGCTCTTTCTCACTAATTTTTTTGTTGACATAGACTTACGCAACGCGTAAATTGCCATAAGGTGCTCGTGGGAGCAATACGGGAGTATCTTATGGCTTTTATTTTTGCAAGGAAGCACAAACGCGGCAAGACTTGGTACGTGGGTTACTACGTCAACGGTCGGTTTCTCCGCAGGCGAATAGGTCGGTCTAAGACCATCGCTGAGAAGGCCAGGGGAGACATAGAGGCCAGGGTTGAAAGAGGGGAAGCAGGACTGCTTAACAGGGATTACCCCATCCTGAGCTTCTTCGGTGAGTATCTGGAGAGAACGAAAAGCACTCGCTCCGTGTCATACCACAACAGAAACGAGCGGGTCATCACGCATTTCAAACGATTTCTGGGGGCGAAGAGGCCTTACCTGACGAAGCTCTCTCAATTAAGGACGGAGGTGATCGAGGAGTATAAGAGGTTCAGGCTGAATGAGGTCGTCCCGAACAGCGGCAGGCCAATAAAAAAGAGGACGGTCAACATAGAGGTTAGCAGTCTCAATTCCTACTTGAACAAAGCGGTCAAATGGGATATGCTTTCCAGCAATCCTCTGAAAGGCGTGGAATACCTGAAGGAAGATGACAGCAAGAGAATCCGTGCGCTGAATGAGGAAGAAGTGGTGAGTTTGCTTAAGGAAGCGAACGGCTGGTTCCGGCCGGTGCTGCTGACCGCTCTGTACACAGGCATGAGAGAGGGAGAATTCATTTACCTCGAGTGGGATGACGTGGACTTCGAAAAGGGGGTCATTCGGATACGCCGGAAGCCTGAATGGATCCCAAAGTCAACGAGACGTACAATACGGGAAAGGGATATCGCGATCCCGAAGCAACTCGTTGATTTCCTGCGGGATTACAGAAAGAAGTCAAGCAGTGACGACAACAGGGTGTTCCACAACAAGGACGGGGAGGAGTTGAAGCCGGGGTTGCGAAAGATCCTAATGCGGCTGACCGCGAAGTGTGGCTTCCCAGAGGTTACGCAGTTCCATGCGTTGAGGCATACTTACGCGACGCATCTCATAAAGTCGTGCAAGGATTTGGCTGTGGCCAAGGAGCAGCTTGGGCATTCTGATATTCGAACCACCATGAGGTATTCGGATATGACGCTGGAGAGGAAGAGGAAGGCTGCAGAAGGATTGGACTACGGAACAAAAATGTAACAGTCCTAATGAGCCTTCACCTCATGGTTTGCATTTGAGCCGACAACCAGCGGTTATAAAAACATCTCCCTACCCTCTTCATGAGCGAATAACGCGTTTGTCACCCAAAAACACAGGTGATTGTTGTGATTAGGGCTACTGTGGTGATATGTGATGGAGTCATTGACCTCTGGCTATAAAAATTTCACTAACAGACAGAGTTGATCGGTTGTAGAAAATAAAAGCCTATGACGCCGGCCATGCGCCGAGCGTGCGGTCGATGTGCATATTCGGCGCGCACTTTGGCGGCTGCTTAAGCTCTCAGTATGACAATATCTATCCTTTTTTAAGACCAAGGGCCTCCAGCAGGCCACGATTTATTGAGGATCTCGTTTTTGGAGGCGGACAATAGAGGAGGTAACAGAAATCGTCGAAGGTCTTGCACTACCTTTGACAAATCTGCACTGTCTTCAAGTTCATTTCGCCTAAGAAATGCCTTCCATTGTGTTATTTTATCGTTATTACTGGCAAACTCATCTGTTAAGGCTGACGGAGTGTGACTCGGCATTGCTGTCTTGCGGCGATTAAATGTTGCCTTTATAGCTTTGGCCAAGATTCCTCCATTAAAAGAAAACCGCCTCGAGATGATCCAAAGGTCATAGAAATCCTTCATGCGGCTAATTGCCATATCAAAAACTACAAAAGCTTGCAATTTCTCAGCGATCATGGTTTCACAAGGATAGACTCTTATATGCGGTGGTGGAAAGTCAAGCAAAACGGGGTAGTCGATGTCTTTTGCTTCAGGAGTTATTATATCTCCAAAACCAATATCAATTTGGAGTCTTATTGGGGCATTACCGAGCTTTGCCAGAAGTTTAATTCGTTTGCCAGGGTAATCCTGTGCTTCATGGGCATCTGTTATAGTTATACTTTGCGAATCAAATTCCAAACCATCAGGTTCTACTTTTGTCTGTAAGATCTGTCGAAACGTCTTAACGAGGGAGCTGTCAGAGGAATCATGCAAGCCAAGCAAATCAAGGTCCCGTGTTGGCCTGTGTGTTTTCTCAGTCCATGTAACAAACAGCATCGCCCCTTTCAAAATAAACTGTTTTGCTTTGCCAGAGCGACTAAGCCGATACAACAATCGCTCAAGTGCATATCGTATGAAAATCAGATTGGGATCTTCATTTTTTTCCTTGCTGAGGTTTATCAACCGTTGGCGCACTGAATGAGCAAGATTGGAGCGTCTGCCACTGCTCACGAAATACTCTCCAAGTATGGTTTCATTATGTTAGTGACCCGACAAATTTTTGCATATTTCCAGAGCTCCGCATAATTACACTTTTTGCTTTTTATGCAGTCCCTGAGTGCTTCAACTGCTACATCTAGACCTATCTTATTACGATATTTGAAACAATCAGCCACTGTCTTGGCTGGATTGTAGATCCTGACTGTTACACCCCCAACCAGATGTTTTTCAACGCCTTCATTAAAGGCCTTGCCTGAAAAACGCATTATCCGCAGTGGTGGATAATCAATAAGGGGACGGCGAACATCACGGCCAAGCGATATCCAGACTTCGTGAGGACTCTGTGTACCAATATCGTGAAACTGAAGTGCTGAGAGCAGACAAATTACACCATGAGAGGCCCTCTTGGCCACCTGGGCCAAGCCGATATTTGAAGAAATTTCAATGTCAGGATGGATATACAACCCTCTGCTTATTCGCTTAACCCTACCTTTTTCGCAAAGACGACGCAAATACTCGGGATTTATACCCTTTTCCCTGAGATCTCTCACCCTTAGAATTCCTCTCTTTTTTACTATAGCCAGGACTTTTTCTTCATTTGTCATTTCAGAACACCTGTGTATATTTGTCCACATTTGTCAATATATGTGTGCATTTATACACAAATTAAACCTTGTGTCAACTCGTAATCTAATGCTTCTAAAAAGATAATGAGTTGAAAAACCAGTAATTTGCCACTGGCGACCGACGCAAAACTGACGCAAATGGGTGTATTTTGGGGTTTTCTTGCTAAGAGGATTGACAGTGTGTATGGGAAGTTGTTACATTAAAAGGACTTAAGTTTGAGGCGCCCGTAGCTCAGTTGGATAGAGCAACGGATTTCTAATCCGAAAAGGGCTTCTGTAAGTATTTGTGTGAAAATGGCTTATACTTGTCAAATAAAGACTTATGACGCTGGCAGAAAACCGGCAGAGCGCCGCACGAGCGCCAGACGTGCATCTTTGGCGCGCACTTTGGCGCGCGCTCTGGGCTTTCGGTATGGCAAGATCGATCCATCTTTTAAGACCATGGTCCTCCAGCAGGCCATGACTTATTGAGGATATCATTTTTAGCTGCAGATAGTAGGGGAGGCAGTAGGAACTACCGGAGGTCTTGCACAACCTTTGACAAATCTACTCTGTCTTCAAGTTTATTGCATCTAAGAAATGCGTTCCATTGTATTATTTTATCGTTATTACCGGCAAACTCGTCTATTAAGGCCGTGGAGCGTCGTTCAGTATTGTTGTCCTGCGGTGATTGGACGTTGCCTTTATAGCTTTGACTAAGCTGCTTTTGGTAAATCTTGAACAGTCTGTTGATGCAACCGCAAAGGATGAACCTTCTGCCGGTTTAATGCCTCTACCACCCCCACTATTGCTATGTGCAGATTTTCCACCGTCCCTATCAGCAAGTGACGATATGGTTGGAGCAAGAACCCGGCAGGGAGGACAGCGATTAGAGAATAAATCCACGAGAAAAATGCCACTTGCATCAAGCACCTGGGCTTTGAAATCAGGCTCGCTATTGATGTGGACAATGTTGGAATTTTCCTCTGCATTTTTTGGTGTTTGTGAAAGCACCGATACTAATAAAGCACCCATCACCGCGCCGTAGATTGCGCCGCGGTATGGATTTGCCGTCAGCGGACAACTGCCGGAGGAACACTTGTCGAAATAACCGAGCACAGTACCAATTGACCCTCCAATAAGCACTCCCAAAAAAATTTTGGCAATCATTGCTTGATTTTCCCTTTTGTAATCTTCGCAGTTACCTGCCGAATAGTCTTGACTCAAATTGCATACTAAGATTATTTGATATCAGAATAACTGAATTTGACTGATGATACAAATTCTTCTCGCAGAATTTCTCCTCCAGGTCAATCTGCCACAATAGATTGACGGGTAAACATTATAATAACAGGAAAAAACTTGCGTAGACGTTTGAGGGTTTTGCCGCTGCGATAATTGAACTTTCCCATTGCCTTCACGTATTTATCGATATAGAATCGAGCAGCTATGCCGCTATCCCGTAGTAAGAAAGTCAGTGGAGTCAAAAATAAGTGAGTAGAGATGTCTGTTTTGCTGAAAGGATGGTTAAGAGCTTCCAGAGCGGCTTGCATAGCGGTTGGCCTGATATAGGAGATGTTCGTGAGGGTGTTATTGTTACAAAAATCGCTGCTTCAGTAGCTGATATTGCAAGGGGAAGCAGACAAGCAATCCTTAAAAGTCAACTAATGTCAGAGGCCAGGAAAAATTTCGATTGGGATAAAATGCGGGCACATGCAATTGATCCAGCATACTTTAAGGAACTTGTTGCCGAAAAACCAAGACTTTCAAAGGGCGGCTGTTCTATGTGTGGAGACGAATTCTGCGCATTGAAGTTTCATCCCAATTACTAAGCAGGTTAATAATGTCTCTTTATTTGTACACAGCAAAGGGCTCAAACAAGTGCTGTGAGTATTGCGGCAAGGGTTTTGAGTTATTACAGAAATCAAACAGTGAAACGCTTAAACAATGCCCCAAGTGCGGTGCGCCAGTTAAAAGAATTGTTACTAATTTTGCGATAGGTATTTCGAAATCAAGTTTAGACACAAAAGCTCGTGAGAAAGGTTTTCATAAGCTAAAAAGGTTAAACAAAGGTGAATATGAGAAAGAATATTAATAACAAATATGACAATATTTCAAAAGAATTCTTGCTCCCCTATCCATGAGAAAAGAGGATTTGTTTTCGCCTATAGTATTGCCGGATAGCGAAGAGAAAACCCTGCAAAGATAGCGAACCTACAGCACTCACCCCAAAAAGAGGTCTAAATGGATGTATGCACGCTTTAACTCCGCACAATGAAAAATGATATGACGTATATAGTGTTATTATGAAAATTCAAGATGGAAGTACTTTTTTCTATAAGGTTATTGGTATAATGCGGTTTTTTTGAAAAATATGGTACTCTAATATGACAGAAATACAGCATTTAAATAAATATTTTCAGGAAGCCATTATCCAAGCAGTTCCTTGTGCGGTTTTTGTGGTTGATACAAATGAACGTATAATTTTCTGGAACAAACCGGCTGAGGAATTGACTGGTTACACAGCTTCTGAAATGGTAGGTAGCCCATGTTCGACTCTGCGAATCAATGTTTGTTCTACTGATAATGCAGCAAAATCCGCTGATTTTTGTCCATTAAGGTCCCCTGGCAAAAAAGGCGAAGTTGAATGTGAAATCAATCACAAAGATGGGGCAACGGTACCTGTAATGAGAAAAGCCCGCGCTGTTTATGACGACCAGGGACGAGTTATAGGTGCCATCGAGGCGATGATAGATGTTAGTTTGATAAAGCAGGCAAGAACAGAGATTCGACTCCTAAAACACGAAATAGCTCAAAGCGGCCGGTTTGGTGAGCTTATAGGTCACTCAAAAAGTATGCGGGAACTTTATAGCCGAATAGAAATGGTTGCTCCCACTAACGTCAATGTAGTAATCGAGGGTGAAACTGGTACAGGTAAAGAATTAGTTGCAAGGACAATACATCGACAAAGCGGACGTGGACACAACATTTTCCTGCCTGTAAATTGCGGGGCTCTGCCGCAATCTTTACTTGAAGCTGAGTTATTTGGCCACGTGCGTGGTGCGTTCACTGGAGCTGTTTCAGATCGGATAGGTAGTTTCGAAAAGGCTTCCGGCGGCACATTGTTTTTGGATGAAGTCAGTGAACTTTCACCTGCGTCCCAGGTAAAATTGCTTCGAGTACTCCAGGAAAATGAAATAACCAGAGTTGGAGAAAGTACGCCTCGAAATATCGATGTACGGGTTATTGCTGCTTCAAATAAAAATTTGCTTAAATTAGTCAAGGCCGGGCAGTTTCGGGAGGACCTCTATTACAGATTACATGTTATGGGATTAAATGTGCCTGCTCTGCGTGAACGCAAGGAAGATATATGTGATTTGGTAGGTTATTTTATCACGATGTTTAACAAAAAATATGATAAAAACATCGAAAGCTATACTCGCAAAGCCTTACATATATTGGAACTGTGTCAATGGCCAGGAAATGTGCGAGAATTAGAGCATGCAATCGAACATGCATTCGTACTCACCCCTAAAACCGAAAAGCTTTTAACAGAGGAAAAGTTTCCTCCACAAGTGCTTTATGGGTCTTCACAGCCAAAAGGATTGCCTTATACCCAGTTTCACACAGGTGGTGATAAGAGGGAAATTTCTGCTGTGTTAAAGCAGACTAACGGCAATAAGACCAAAGCGGCTAAAATCCTTGGCATAACACGGGCCGGTCTATATAAGAAAATGAGGCGGCTGGGGGTGTGAACTTTGGCGCATACTGATTGCTGATTGGCGCATACTTCTCTTCACTTCTTTGTTTTTCATTTCCTTTTTTGCCTTCCCTAAGTTGCTTTAATGTAAGAAGTAAGTTCAAAACTTGCTGTTAGGGTGAGATTGGCAGGCCTTTTGCTAACTCTCTTATAGTTGGTGTTTCAAAGAGTAAAGCATGTAAGAAGGCTGATTGAGCATTTAAAGGAAAATTTCAGAATGATAATTGAGGCACGCAGCAGTATGCAATTTTCCGAACTTATAAAAGAAGGAGTAGAGCTTGTTATTTTTTGGCTTCCCTTAAGTCAGCCATGTTTAATTCAGGAACCCGTGCTTAAAGCATTTTCCAAAGAGTTAGAAGGTAAACTCAAGGTTATCAAAGTAAATGCCCAGGATACCCCAAGCTTGACACAACAATATGATGTGCAGGCAATCCCGACACTCCTGCTTTTCCAGGATGGCAAAGAAATAAACAGGTTTATCGGTGTGCAGTCTAAAGATTCGCTTCTTGAAGCTGTAAATCACGTGTTAGTTGGTGAAGAAAACTGAAACGAAAAATGACAAAGTTTAAATCTGTAAATAAATACCTGAGGTGCAATTATGCAATTATGGCGATATAGACTCGTTATTTTGTCGATAGCGGCAGGTATGCTTTTTGCCGCCAATACTAAAGCCGAGACTGCTAAAGCTAAGGATTGGCCCTATTCGTTCTCCAAGGGAGGATTTCAGATATATGAGTCCGAAGATAAAGATGAGAAGCTGACCTTAGGGGGCAATGTTCTTTTCAGATATGCTTACTGGAATTGGTTTAGAACGGATAAAGGTACTAATACAAATAATGACTATAGTTTTAGTTTTCAGAGAACTCGCTTGAATCTGAGATACACTTCAGAAGACATGGAAATTTTCTTTCAACCTCAATATGTTCATATGTTTAATTTGCCCGACGATGCGGTTTCAAATATGACCGGCCCTTTTGGTATGGGGGGTTTATATTATCTTCATAATCCGGAGGAGAATCCCTATGATTTTGGTGTTCACCAGGCTTATCTTCATTTGAGTGATCTTTTTGATACAAAACTGTTCTTTAAGGGAGGCCGATTCGAATATAGCGACGGCCTTGAAGTGCAAGATAAGAAGGATGGGAAAAAATTTAATATTCTGAAGAACATGCGTCTTGCAGATAGAATGATCAGCCCCTTCGGTTGGTCAGCTTTTGGCAGAAGTTTTGATGGAGTTTTGGCTGGATGGGATGATGATAAGTTTAATTTGACCACTTCGTTTTTCTATCCCACTCAGGGCGGTTGGGAACAGGATATTGACGAAAGTATCAACGACATTGACATTATTACTACCACATTAACAGCTAAAAAGGGTGTGTTGCTTCCCGATACTGAATTCGCTGCGTTTTTCTACAACTACGACGACAAGAGAGATTGTACTCACCGGCCTGATAACGAAAGCCGCTCTTGTTCTCATGCTGATATAGATATACAGATGTATGGAGGACATATTTTGGGTATATATGACTGGGGCCCGGGTCAGGTGGATACGCTGTTATGGGGAGGTGCACAAACCGGTGACTGGTATGACAGAGATCATGATGCTTACGCAATTGCCGGTGAAATCGGCTACCAATTTACAAAGATGCCATGGAAACCCTGGTTTAGAACAGGATATTTCATAGGTTCGGGCGACAGCAATCCGGCTGATGGCGACCATGAAACCTTTTTTCAGATGGCTCCCGGAACGAGAAAATACCAATTATACCCCTATTATGACCTCGAAAATAATAGAGATTTTTTTGTGCAACTGATTACAAAACCCAGCAAAAAACTTACTGCAAGGATGGATTACCATATTGTTCAATTGGATGAAACGGCAGACAGATGGTATATGGGCACCGGTCCAACACAGAAAAGGGGCGGAGTTTCCGGTTATATTCCCCGACCTTCCGGAGGTCATGAGGCATTGTCCCAGGAATTTAGCATTATGTTGAGTTACGCACTGAACCCACAATGTAGCCTTGTGGCATTTTATAGCCATGTATGGGGTGAAGGTGTAGTAAAGAATGTATATGAAAAAGATAATGAAGCTGACTATTTTTCTTTACAGATACAGTACAAGTTTTAATTCGAAAAGGAGATTCAGATGCCGGATAAACCGAAAAGCAATCCCAAAAACGAACTTACTACACAATATATCTTGCGTTGGTTTTCCCCCCGATGGTTTATATTCGTGATGGGTACGGGAGCGTTAGCCAATATATATCAACTTATTGCAGGAAAACCAGAGGGTTTCCTGCACAGTCTGGCTGTTTTCTTCCTGATACTTGCAATCGTAGTTTTTTTCACAGCTATGGTCTTTCTTATCGTCAGGTTTATAGTGGGTATGGATTGTATTTTGAAAGAATGGAGACACGCAAGTCTGATCCAGTTTTATTCAACTATTTCCATCGCAGCAGCCGTATGTGCTACTGGTTTGTTCAATGTGCCTCTTTCGTTTACTTCAAATGATTTCACCCACAATTTGGCTGCCCTTTTTTGGTGGATAGCTTTTGCGGTAGGTATATTTTTCATTTTCTTCACACCCTTTAAGGTAACCAGCGGAAATCATGCTCAACCGAGAAGGGCTTTAGGTTTTTGGTTTTTGGCTCCGGTTGGTCTCTTTGTTTTAGTGTTCGCAGGTAATTTCTGGGCTTTACATATGACAAACCAGGCCCATGTAAAAAACATCTTATTTCTTAATACCCTGATTTTAGGAATTGCAATTCCTCTTACGATTATAGTTTACACCATTGTTTTATTTCGTGCTTTGTTTTATAACTTTCCTCGCAGAGATGTCGCCCCAAGCTTTATGATAGGTGTTGCTCCTGTAGGGGTATCTATTATTGCTATAAACACGCTATTGCCCGTACTTGGAAAAAGCGGTGTTTCAATCATAGCTCCAGCTACACTTGCTCCTTTTATTAAAGTCGTATCTTTATTGCTCTGGGGCTTTGGCTTATGGTGGCTCATTTATGCGCTAATTACAATTGCATTATACATGGTGAGACAGAGAGTCCCTGTTACTTTAGGATACTGGGCATTTATCTTTCCGCCGGCGGCATATACTATCGCCACTTTAATCCTTGCAAAGTCACTAAATCTGCCTTTATTAAGGAATTTTGCTGTAGTTTTGGCGATAGTATTTACTTTATGGTGGATGGTTAATTTTGTTCTTACTATCAGGGGAATGATAAACAGAACTATCTTTGATGTCTCTCCGACATTCAAGGGTGACATCCCATATCTATAATAATAAAGGAAGGTTAAATTATGGCAAATGAACTGATTTTTATGAAAGGCCGAGAATTTGTACAAAAGGTCTTATCAGGAGAAAGAGATTTTTCGAACATAGAATTAGAGCAGGATTTCGATTTGTCGGGCTATGAAGCCTTCGACGAATTGCAAGCTTACCTCAAAGATGCTGACCTCGAAGAAAAGCCGTTAGTTGTGGAAAACTCCAAATTCAGGCAGTTAGATGCTGATGGTCTATATTTACCCTTCTTAAAGGCTAATAATGCGAATTTTAAGCACGGCACTTTTATGGCAGCAAACTTTGAGAACGGCCAGTTCAAAAATACTGACTTTCGGTATGCAAGGTTAGCCCAGATAAGCATGAAAAATTCAAACTTAGAAAACTCGGATTTAAGGCAGGCAGATTTGTATCTATCCTCTTTAATCGGCTCAATATTGAGAGGAGCTGATTTTTCCGGGGCTAGTTTACAGTTCACAAATATGCAGGCCGCAGATGTAAAGGGCATAAAGAATTTGGGACTGGCACGTTTTGTTGAGACAACAAATTTCCAATTTGCCAATTTAACCGAGAAAGAAAAAAGTGTTATTCGCAGAGAATTATGGGCCCAGGAGGGCAAAAAAAGGAGATTATTCGGGGGTAGTGGCTGATTATTCTTATAACCAGGAAAGGATCTAAAGAATGGAAAACAGAAATTTTTTTACTACCACCAGCAAGAAATCGATACAGGACTTTGTTGAAAGTCTAAGAGAAAACGCCCTGAGATTTAATTTTGGTGTCCGGCAGGTCTTTGATATGAAGGAAGAATACAGAAAACAAAATGTTAACGTGGATGATGATTTCCATCTGTATCAGATTATGGTATGTAATTATGAAAGATCTTATAAGTCTATGAGAAAAAATACAGAGAGAGCAGCTGTATTATTGCAACCTAAACAAATAATAGCATATACAGAGAAGGGGGTAACTACTATAAATTATTTACCCTTCACTAAAGACTTTATAAAAAAGGCCTTACCGCAAGACGATGGATTTCAGCAGAGCCTGCCGCAGAGTTGTCAGAGAATAATAAAATTAATTGAAGTCTCAAAGTAAATTTTCGCAAAAGAGGACGACATAAATATATCGCCAAAAAGGAGTATAAAATGTCAGATTTGATCCTTAAATTCTTAGGCAATAATCCCGAATATCTTTTGGAGCACAAATGTCAGACGATTCCAAAGTCTATGCTTAGTCTACCCGGTCCCGACTTTGTTGAACGAGTTGTATCCAGTTCCGACAGGCCAAATGGCGTATTAAGAAATTTGCAATCTGTTTTGAATCACGGTCGGCTCAAGGAGACAGGCTATCTTTCTGTTCTACCGGTGGATCAGGGGATAGAACATTCTGCGGGTGCTTCTTTTGCTGCGAATCCGATTTACTTTGATCCCGAGAATATAGTTAAACTGGCCATTGAAGGGGGTTGCAATGCGGTTGCCTCGACAATGGGAGTTTTAGGTGCTGTTTCCAGAAAGTATGCACACAAAATCCCTTTTATTGTAAAACTCAATCACAACGAGCAACTGAGTTATCCAAATAGTTTTGACCAGAGGATGTTTGCTTCGGTACAAACAAGCTTTGATATGGGAGCGGTTGGAGTAGGCGCGACAGTTTATTACGGTTCGCAGCAGTCGCGACGACAAATCGAGGAAGTCTCAGATGCATTTGAACAGGCACATCAGTTAGGGATGTTCACAGTATTGTGGTGTTACCTGAGGAATGAAAGTTTCAGGACGGAAAAAACCAACTACGAAACGTCTGCGGATTTGACCGGCCAGGCCAACTACTTGGGAGTAACTATCGAGGCTGACATAGTTAAACAAAAGCAGCCGACTTCGAATGGTGGATTTGAGGCTTTGAAGTTCGGTAAGACTCATCCGCTGGTTTATGAAAAATTGACATCCGAACATCCAATCGATCTGACAAGGTACCAAGTGGCAAACTGTTATATGGGCAGGGTGCCGCTAATAAACTCCGGAGGCCCGTCGGGAGACAGTGATCTTGAACAGGTCGTTAAAACAGCGGTGATTAACAAAAGAGCGGGCGGTAGTGGTCTCATAACTGGCAGAAAAGCATTCCAAAAGCCTATGGAAAAAGGAGTTGAGTTGTTAAATATGGTCCAGGATGTTTATCTTGCCAGTGAAATAACTATAGCTTAAAGGGCTGCCCAAATAGCAAGGTACCATGAACAGAGAGTGTTCAGGTTGAAGTATATAGTGAACTTCTGTTCATGTTTTTTGTGATTAGGGCGTTATGCAATGAAAAAGATAATCAAAGAAGTCCTTCAGGTTGAAGACCAGGTAAAAGAAATTATCAATCAAGCCCGCTCCCAAGCTGCTGAAATAAAGAGTTACGCTAATAAAGATATGTCAGAAAAGATAAATCAGGCAAAGGAGGAAACAAGACGAGTATATCAAGCCGTGATTGAAGATGCCAAAAAACAGGCAGAACAACTTGCCAATGAAAAAATCAAACAGGCAGATATGCAAAAAGAAAATATGATCAAAAGTAACGCAGATAAAATAGATCGCCTAGTTAGTAATATCTGTAAAATAATATTAACGACAGAATATGATATGAACATCAAATGAAAATAAGTGCTTTATCAAAATATTCCTTTATTAACGCAAAGCTTCGGGCGAGGGTAAGCAAGATTCTTCCTGACGACTTACTGCAGCAGATTGCTAAGACTTCATCCCTTGATGAGGCGTTTGTGCTTCTGCGTGAAACCGGTTTTGCTGATTTGGAAAAAATATATTCCGGAACCGGCGACCTCAAACAAGTCGAGCTCGAACTGCTCAAGAAACAAATCGAGCTTTACAGAGATATCCGTCAATATCTCGATCCGTCAGCCGGACAGCTTGTTGATTCATTGTTGAGAAAATTTGAAATTGACAATCTAAAAAATGCGATAAGAGTTTATTTTAATAGAAAAATACATAAAAGTACCAATAAAACGATTGCCCACTACATCCTGTATGAAACCATTATTCATAAAATACCTGTAGATTTAATTATTAATGCCGAGAGCTTTGATGAAATTGCAAGACTCTGCGGTGGGACGCCATACAGCAGCATTATAAACCACTACAGCCAAGCCGTACAAACCAGCAGCTCTCTTTTCCACATGGAGATAGCTTTTGACCATTTTTACTACCAAAATCTCATATACTCGATTAATAAGCTTGATTCAAGAGACCTCAATATCGCGCTAAGACTTATATGCGTAGAAATTGATTTGCAGAATATAAGCTGGGTCATTCGCTTCAAGAACTTTTACGGCCTCACGCTAAAAGAAGTTCTTGCAACCGTTATTCCTGGGGGGCTAAACCTTAATAAAGCAACCGTAGAAGAATTATATCGTGCTGAGGATTTCCCTATTGCCCTTCAGAACTCTATCAAATACCAGTATCCAACTTTATCAAGTCTTCTGTCCTCGCAGACTTCCAGCAGTACCTCGCGGCTTTTGCTTATTCACCAGATACTGGAAGAAATCAGGAAAAAAGAGGTGGAAAAAATCTTAGCCGGCTATCCGTTTAACATAGGTATCGTACTTGTATATTTTGTTTTGAAAGACGAAGAATTCAAAAAAATCAGGATGCTGCTGAATGCAAAACACTACGGCAGAACAGTGGAAAGATTGAAAGTGTGATCCGATGTCTACGATCCCTATGACACAACTTTTTGCACTTGTATTGGAGAAGGATTCAAGGCGAGTAACCGAAGCCATTCTTCGCGAGGGTGTTATGCATTTTATCAGCGCAACTGAATTTGATGCGGAAGGAATAAAGAATCTCTCAACTGTGCAGCCGGAAGCTTCTTTGGGGCAAGTCTCCGATTTACGAAATCGCATAGAAGGCTTTTTACATTCCGCCGGCATTGTTCCTAAGATGCCCCGAGAATATGATTTTAATAAGCATATTTTGATTGATATTAAAAAAGAAAATGAACTTCTTGACAAGATAGAAGCCGAAAGGGAAGGAATCAGAGAAAAACAGAGGGTACTTAACCAGAGGATTTTAGAGCTCGAGAATATCAGAAGGCAGCTACAGATATACGGTTCGGGTTTATCCGGGATTTCTATTCCTTCACAGCAATCCATGCTGTCCATAAAGACCGGCCAGTTACCTGCATCAAACATAAAGCAGCTTGATGATTCTTTAAAGGAAAAACCTGTTTTGAATATCAAACTGGAACAGAAAAACGATGTTGTGCATAATATTATAATCTCAATGAAGAGGGACAGTGATGATATCGATAAGCTTCTTTCAGAGACTGGATGGCATGAATTAGAATTATCCAAAGAGCTCGAATCAGATGAAAAAAAACTTCTCAAAGAAATACCTGCCAAAATAGAACGCTTAACAGACGATCAAAAGCAACTTCAGGCACAGGCAAACAAAGTTGTAAAAAAAGAAGCAGGGAATCTTAAAGAGCTTTGGGTAAATTTGAGGGTGAACGAGCTATGTTACAAAATTCAGACAAACTTCAAATCTTCTTCACGAACCGTTATTTTTGCAGGTTGGATCCCTTTATCAAAAAAGGACAAGCTCAGTGAACGGATCATAAAGGCTTCCAAGGGTCGTTGCTATTTAGAATGGCATGAACCGGGCAGTATTGGGACAATCGGCGATGAAATTCCGGTTCAACTTAATAATCCAAAAATACTGGCACCTTTCCAGATGCTGGTCAGCAATTTTGGTATTCCCAAATACGGCACCATTGACCCTACTATTTTTGTAATGCCTATATATCTGATAATGTTCGGACTGATGTTTTCTGATTTTGGCCAGGGAGTTATACTGGTGATACTCGGCATGCTTGGCGCCTCTATTTTCAAAAGAAACGAAGAAAGGAAAAATTTTTATCGGCTTTCGTGGCTTGTGATATGGTGTGGAATGTCGGCAATGCTTTTCGGCGTTCTTTTTGGTTCATATTTCGGTTTCTACCTGATCAAACCGCTCTGGTTTGATTTTCACAGTATTGTTTCAGGCCATAATCAAAATGCCTCAACTTCAGTAATCCAAAGTATATATGATATTCTATTGATAACCGTTTATTTTGGAATAGGTGTTATCTTCCTTGGGCTTACGTTCAACTGGATTAATATAATCCGAGAAGGAAAATGGATGGAGCTCTTCTTTGATAAAGGGGGGGTAATTGGCGGCTGGATTTATGGAGGCGGCATTTACATTGCTTACTATCTGGTGTCACACGACTACAAAGAGTTTCCTGATGGCAGAATATTTTTTATGCTCTCAGGACTGCCTGCAATTTTGCTGTTCATCAGAGAACCTTATCATTATTTTAAACAAAGCAAAGCAGCAGCTCAGTATAATAACAATTTCTTACTTTTGCTTCCAAGTTTTCTAATGCAGTGGATAGTTGAACTGCTTGAAATCTTTAGCGGCTATCTGTCGAATACCCTTTCTTTTATGCGAGTGGCCGGAATTGGTATCGCTCATGTCTGCCTGATGATTTCTTTCTTTACACTGGCAGCTATGACATCAGGTTTATATTCTATTTTGATTCTGATAATTGGGAATCTACTGGTAATTGCCCTTGAAGGACTAACGGCAGGCATCCAGGCATTGAGGCTTAGTTATTACGAATTCTTTACGAAGTTTTTTCATGGAACAGGAAAACTACATACACCTATCTCATTAAACAGTAAGTTCTAAAAGAAGAAGTGAAAGGACGAAAAACGATGGATGGACCGGTAAAAAAATTTAAAACGCAAATTATTCAAAGCATTGTAATTCTCTTGACCATTATGGCAATCAGCGGCACTTTGTTTTCTAGCACAGTTTTTGCGCAGGCTCCACAGGAACAAGAAGTTGGAGAGCCTGACATAACGATAGAAAAGGCAGGAGTTATGAAATATGGCCTTATTGCTGCTTCTATTGCTTTTGGCCTTGGGGCTATTGGCGCCGGCTTTGCTATTTCACATGTTGGTGCTGCCGCAATGGGTGCTATCGCTGAAAAACCGCAAATCGCAGGCCAGGCCCTGATCTTTGTAGCGCTGGCTGAGGGTATTGTTGTTTTTGGCTTTATTACATCTTTGATGATTCTTGGTAAGGTTTAAGTTCAAAATGAAATATTTTGTTATTGGTGATGAAGATACAGTACTTGGTTTCGGTATCGTCGGGGTATCCGGTAAAACCGCCTTTAATGTTGAAGAAGCGAAAGAAGCGTTTCAAGAGATAATCAACAACCACGAAACTGGTATCATTATCGTTACTGAAACTGTTGCAGACATGATACGACCAATCGTAAATAAATACCTGTTTACGCAAGATTTTCCGCTTATCGTGGAAATTCCTGATAGGCACGGCAGAAAACCGGACAGACCGGATATAAAGGAAATGGTAAACGCGGCTGTCGGAGTAAAAATATGATTATTTACTTTGTCTTACAAGGCAAAAAACGTTCAAAATGAGGTTATAACAAGCTGTGGACTCATTAGCAAAAGATAAAGAGGCATTAATTTCAGGTATCGAAGCTGACGCAAACACCGAAGTGGAAAGAATCCTGGCCGAAGCACGTAAACAAGCGGATGAAAAAAGGAAGTATTCCGCACAGAAAGTTGAATCCATACTGGCTGAAGCTCGACAAAAAGCCCAAGAGCAGGCACAAAAAATCAAACACAGGATTATTGCAGATGCTGAACTTGAAGTAAAACGTCGTTTTCTGCGCCTCCGGAACACTATTATGCATGACATCATAGAAAAAGTGAAAGCCAGGTTGAATGCAATAATTCATGAAGAAAATTATAGAGATGTTTTAGTTAACTGGATTGCAGAAGCGGCTATCGGCCTCGATGTTGAATCGGCAGAAATCAACGCATCCCAAAAAGAACTTGTATTGATAGATAATAAGTTGCTTCTCGAAGTTAGTGAGAAAGTAAAAAAGCAAACGAGCAAGCAGATTAGCTTGGCGTTATCCAATACTTCGCCATTGGAATCTCAGGGTGTTGTGTTGACCTCATCAGATGGGCGAATTGCTTTTAATAATCAGGTTGAAACAAGACTGTTAAGAAAGCAGCGTGAAATAAGAACAATGATATATAATGAGTTATTCACAGACGACAAAGAAACGTAATTATGAGTGAACGGATTATTGGCAAAGTAAAACGAGTTAATGGTCCTGTAATAGAGGTTATGGGTATCACCAACGCCGAGATGTTCGAACTGGTCAGAGTTGGAAATGAAAATCTTATTGGTGAACTCATCAAGCTTCAAACAGACAGTGCGATTGTACAGGTCTACGAAGACACAACTGGGGTAGCGCCGTATGATCCGGTTTATGGCTCATCGATGCAGCTTTCTGTAGAACTCGGCCCGGGTATGGTCAGTACTATCTACGATGGTATTCAAAGACCCCTTGAGACTATACGCGACGTATCGGATATCTACATAAAACGGGGAATTACTGTCCCATCATTAGACAGAAATAAAAAATGGCATTTCACACCTTTAGTAAAGCAAGGCAGCAAAGTTTCCGGAGGGATGGTTTTAGGTACGGTACAAGAAACACAAAATCTTGTCCATAAGATTCTTGTCCCCCCCAAAGACAGCGGTTTTATAGCATCAATTGTTCCTGAAGGTCAATATACAGTTGAAGATGTAATAGCGGTTCTAAAGGAAGACAAAACCCAAAACGACAAAAATCTTTTCCTAATGCACAAGTGGCCCATACGACTTCAACGTCCTACAAACAGACGTCTTCCTATGAATATCCCGCTTATCACTGGACAACGAATTATAGACACCCTGTTTCCTGTAGCTAAAGGAGGCACTGTATCAATACCGGGTGGATTTGGAACCGGCAAAACAATGGCTCAGCAGGCGATCGCCAAATGGTGTTATGCGGATGTTATTGTTTATATTGGCTGTGGTGAACGGGGTAATGAGATTACAGACGTGCTGACTGAATTTCCAGAATTGGTAGATCCCCGAACCGGCCGTTCACTGATGGAAAGAACAATTCTCATCGCCAATACATCCAATATGCCGGTTTCCGCCAGAGAAGCAAGCATCTATACTGGTATAACCATGGCAGAGTATTTCCGGGATCAGGGTTACCACGTAGCTGTCATGGCAGACTCCACTTCCCGCTGGGCCGAGGCTCTTCGAGAGCTCTCAGGTCGCATGGAGGAAATGCCTGCTGAAGAGGGTTTCCCTGCTTATCTGCCTACAAAAATAGCTGAATTCTATGAAAGAGCCGGTTATATGGAAACATTAAGTGGCCAGAACGGTTCCGTCAGTGTAATCGGTGCTGTTTCACCGCCGGGCGGTGATTTTTCTGAACCGGTGACGCAACATACCAAACGTTTTATACGCTGTTTCTGGGCACTTGACAGAGACCTTGCTAATGCTCGACATTATCCGGCTATCTCATGGCTTGACAGTTACAGCGAGTACCTCAATGATATTGCCTCTTGGTGGCAGCAGGAAGCAAATCCTGATTGGTTTAATGATAGAGCAGAAATAATGGAACTTCTTCACAGGGAAGTTCGTCTCCAGCAAGTTGTAAAACTGGTAGGCCCCGATGCCCTGCCCGATACTCAGAGGTTTATCCTCGAAGTATGCACGCTTTTTAAGAACGCTTTTCTGCAGCAGAATGCCTATGATAAGGTTGATACATTTTCAACGATACAAAAACAGGCAAAAATGTTACACATCATCCTTATTTACTGGAGGCGGGGTTCAGAAGCAATCAAAAAAGGTACAACTATGCTAAATTTACGAAAGATGAAGATATATCAGGATATAATGAGAATGAAATTTACTATACCAAACGAAGATCTTTCCGGTCTTGATAAAATCGAAGCTAGACTGGAACGCTCAATGGATCAACTGGAGGCACTGCATGCCTGATTTAAATAACAAACATCTTCTATCAAGGCGCGAATATATTAGCGTTGACAAAATAGAAGGTCCTCTTCTTTTTATACGCAACACCCACCCCGTTGGTTACAGGGAATTGATTGAGTGCGTAGATAAACAGGGTAATATACGGCTGGGTATTGTGCTGGAAACCTCCGTAAACACAGTTGTTGCACAAGTCTTTGAAGGAACATCAGGCCTGACTCTCCCCGATACGCGCGTACGGTTTTCTGGGGAACCGCTTACGATTGCGGTTTCCAAGGAAATGTTGGGACGTGTGTTCAATGGCTTAGCTCAGCCAATCGATGGCGGACCACCTCAGCGGAGCGACATCGAATTGGATGTAAACGGTATGGCTATCAATCCGACCTCGAGGCAGTATCCGCGTGATTTTATACAAACTGGTATTTCAGTTATTGACGGGATGAACACTCTCATTCGAGGTCAAAAACTCCCGATATTTTCCGGCAACGGCCTACCGCATAACGAACTCGCAGCTCAAATTGCCAGACAGGCAAAAATTCGCGGCAGCGATACAGAGTTTGCTGTTGTTTTTGCTGCGATGGGTGTCAAGCATGATATAGCCCGCTTCTTTACTCGCTCATTTGAGCAGAGCGGCGTACTTGAAAACGTAGCACTGTTCCTTTCTTTGGCTGACGACCCCTCTATAGAAAGGCTGATTACACCCAGGACCGCACTAACCCTTGCCGAATACTTGGCCTTCAAGCAAAACATGCATGTGCTTGTTATTATGACAGATATGACTAATTATTGTGAATCACTGCGTGAGATATCCACTATCAGAGGTGAAATACCTTCGCGTAAAGGATATCCAGGGTATCTTTATTCCGATCTAGCCGAACTTTATGAGCGATCAGGGATGATTAAAGGATACAAGGGCTCGATTACGCTTCTTCCTATACTTACGATGCCAAACGATGATATATCCCATCCTATACCGGATCTTTCCGGATATATCACAGAAGGCCAGATCGTTTTCGAAAGAGAGATGGACGGACGGGGAATTTATCCGCCTGTCGCAGGACTTCCTTCATTGTCACGTTTAATGAAAGATGGCATAGGCGAAGGTATGACCCGGGAGGACCATCCACATCTAGCAAGCCAGCTTTTTGCCGCTTACAGCTATGTCAAGGATGTTCGCAATCTCGCATCAGTCATCGGAGAGGAGGAACTGACACCACTGGATTGTAAGTACCTTGAATTCGGTACGCAGTTTGAGCAGAGATTTGTTTCTCAGCGAAAAGATGAACAAAGAAGTATCGAGCAGACTCTTGATCTGGGCTGGGAAGTACTAAGATCTCTGCCTGTTGAAGAGCTGCACAGAATCACAGAGCAGGAAATAGAAAAATATTACGGAGGTTAGTGATCCTACAAAATGCCTAAGCTCAATTATGCACCAACAAAAACAAATTTGCTTAGACTAAAGAATGATCTTAAATTTGCACAGCAGGGCTATGAACTTCTCGACCAAAAAAGAAATATCTTAATAATTGAACTGCTGGCGATCGTTGATCAAACAGTCGATTTTCAAAATAGAGTCGAAAAAGCCCTGGCAAAAGCATACGAAGCCCTTGAAGAGGCTGTTTTTGAAATGGGAAGGCTCAGAGTACGGTATCTGACTGGAGCTGTTAATATTCAAACAGATATTACTGTACGTTCCCGTAAAGTTATGGGAGTTATTCTGCCTGTTATTGAAACAGAATTTAGAGAAAACGCTCCATATTATAGCCCGTTAGAAACAGTTTTCTGGATTGATAGTTCACTGAATTTTTTTAAAGAAGCATTGAAACTGCTCGGCAAGCTTTCCGAATTGAAAATATCTGTGTTAAGACTTGCTAATGAAGTAAAAAAAACCATAAGAAAAGTCAATGCTCTAGAAAAAATAGCAATACCGGATTTAAAAGAAGTAGTCAGTTATATACAAAGCAGACTCGAAGAGAATGAAAGAGATATGTTTGTTCTTATGAAGATGGTTAAGGAAAATCTCGAAAAGAAAAAGGCACAGAACGCAGGAGAAATATCGTGAGTAATCCTAAAAAAATACTGGTTTATATTGATGGAACCGAAGAATCCATTATTGCTTCTCAGTACGCGATATGCCTTGCTTCATTTTTTGGTGCTGAACTTTTTGCCCTTTACGTTGTTAATACAAGGGCAATTGAGGAACTTTTGAAAGCTAAAATCTTTCTCAAAGATGAGCAGGTCGAATACGAACACGATATGGAATCTGATGCACAAAAATACTTAAATCACGTTGATAAGCTGGCCGCCAAAAAGGGAGTAACAATTTCTAAACAAAGCAGCAAAGGAAATGTTCATAAGGAAATTATTGATGCAGTAAAAAATCGCGATATTGACCTTCTTGTTCTTGGTGAGCTATCAAGGATAAAAAGCAGGAGAGACGAACTCTATGATGAAAGAGAACGCGCGATGCGTTCTGCTCCTTGTTCTGTTCTTATCGTAAAAGATGAAGATAAGGTTTGGGATATGTATGATTCATTGGCTTAGCATGACTGCTACTGGGATCCAGAGAAATTTTGAAGCATAAAATCTAAGGAGAAAACGTTAATGGCGTTAATTGATTTAGTTACGGAAAATATTGTAAAGGTTCCGCTAAAGTCCAGAAATAAACTCGATGTTTTGCGGGAACTGGTTCAGGTATTAAAAGACGCTGGCCAAATCGAAGATTTCGATGCCGTTCTCAAAGCAGTACACGAACGGGAAGACAAAGGCAGTACAGGCCTTGAGGAAGGTATTGCAGTTCCTCATTGTAAAACTTCTGCGGTTTCTACTCTTAAACTTGCTATTGGTATTGCGCCGGATGGTATAGACTTTGACTCTCCCGACGGCAAACCAGCAAAACTTTTGTTCCTTATGGTAGCTTCACCTAATCTTTCCGGACCTCATGTGGAAGCGCTTGCTGAAATCGCGGAACTGGCACAATCAAAAACATTTTGCAGTAAGCTTATTTGTGCAAATGATGCAAAAGAAGTAGTAGAATTACTCAAAGGTGAATGATCTTTGGTGCAATGCATATTACAAGATTATAAATAGAAGTGTGTTCTCACGTAAATTCGTAATTTTATATGAGGAAAACAAAACCTTATAAACTTTTGATTTTCACCTGCTATGGTGGATGTGCCATGGGCGTCGCTGCATCCAAGGCCTGTATTCAGATATGGGAAGAGAATCCGGACGATGTTAAGATCGGGTGTCTTCCTGCTATTATAGTTCCGTGGAAATTTAAACAGATTATAAAGAATTCCGAGAAGCGTATTCTGATAGATGCCTGCGCTGTTCAATGCGGCAGAAAACTTTTTGAACAGCAAAAAATGCCGGTAGACAGCTATATTGAGCTAACTTCAACTCTCAGGATGAAAAAAGTAAAGAAGCTACCCTTGGAGGATTTAGAGGAAAAAGTTTATATAACTATCCAGAGCAAAGTAAATGAACTTTTAAGTTAATTAACGATGAGAAAGGAATTTGGTGTGGACAAAGAAGTATTTGATTGTGTGATAGTAGGAGCTGGGCCAGCTGGATTAGGTGCTGCAATTTATGCCGCCAGGGACCGGTTTAAAACTTTAGTGCTCGAGAAATTCTATCCAGGCGGGCAAATCAATAATACCGACCGAATAGAAAACTATCCCGGTTTTGAAAATATCTCCGGACCTGATTTGATAGAAAAAATGATGGGTCAGGTTGCGGGATTTGGTGCTCAAATAAAACACGGCAGTGAAGTAACATCCCTTAACAAGCTTGACTCCGGGGAAATTGAAATTAGCTGCAACGACGATGTTTATACAGCCCGGTCTGTGATTCTGGCACCGGGCAGTTCCTATCGCAAGCTTGGCGTACCTGGCGAGGAGAAGTTTCGCCAAGCCGGAGCAGGCGTAAGTTATTGCGGGACATGTGATGCTCCGTTTTTTAAGGATAAGAAGGTTGTGGCTGTTGGTGGTGGAAACGTTGCCGTAGAAGATACGCTTCATTTAGCCAAGTTCGCTTCTGAGGTCATTTTAGTCCACCGCCGCCAAGAATTTCGGGCGACACGGGTTTTGACCGAAGAGTTGATGGCAAGAGTCAATGAGCCGGGTTCTAATTTAAAGCTGAAACCAGATACGATTGTCACGTCAATCAACGGAGAAGAAAAAGTAGAATCGGTAACATTAAAGAATGTTAAAACCCAGGCTATCGAACAACTTGATTGTGACGGCGTGTTTATCTTTATAGGTATGGTGCCTAATACCAAGTTTCTTAAAGGATTTATAGAATTTAGTGAAAATGGTTTTATTAAATGTGACTCGGCGTATCTGCGAACAACAGTGCCAGGTGTATTTGTTGCCGGCGATTGCAGGGTCGGTGCAGCTATGCAGCTTGTTACGGCGGTTAGCGACGGTGTTTTGACAGCGATGATGATGAAACAATACTTCAGAGACCCTGAATGGTGGACGGAATCGGTATCCGATGTGCTGCAGCCCGGAGGATGGTAATGAAGTGTTTTGACGAATAATAGTTATCTGGTTAAACTCACGATAGAATCTGGAGAGCATAGAATTTATTGGAATATTGGCTAAATTTGGAGATCTTTATGGAATCATTGACGAAAGAAACCTTTTTACAAAAAGTATTCAATTATGAACAAAACAAAGAATGGAAGTTTGAAGGAGATTTACCTTGCATCATCGACTTTTATGCGGATTGGTGTGGACCGTGCAAAATGGTAGAGCCTGTATTACAGGAGCTTGCCGAAGAATACCAAGGCAAACTCAACATCTATAGAATAAATACGCAAGATGAGCAGGAACTAGCAGCCGCATTTGGTATTCAAAGCATACCAAGCCTTCTTTTTGTACCACTGAGCGATAAACTACAAATGGCAGTAGGAGCGCTGCCCAAGAATTCTATAAAAAAAGCAATAGATGAAGTCTTAAAAGTTCCCGAAAATTAAAGCGAGATTCGTCGTTAAGCACTATCCAGGACGTCACCAACAGATTAAAACCATAAGTCATTGAACAAGGCCCGGCTTTTTCTTCCATTGTTTTGTTAACAATCGAATTTTTGTGCTTTTTAGAGGGCATTAAACGAATCTGAATAAATATGGTTTCTACACAAGATACTCAAGAAACAAAACCACATACCTGTCAGCAGAGAAATATGCTGGCGGGCATCGTGCACGGTACCTTTTTCAATATGGCACAGGCTTTTGCCGAGCCCTTCGCTCTGCTTCCCCTTTTCCTGTCCGGCTTTACATCATCAAAGTTAATCATCGGGCTGATAGTCGGATTAATGCAGGCCGCTGCGGTATTGCCGCAATTGCTGATGTCCCGCCTTCTAAGACGTCGTCCGCAAACATCAAAACCATTAATGCTCGCAGGAATCTGGACACGATGCGGCGTATGGGGACTATTAGGAATTTTGGCACTTACGAGTTCCCAACAAAGTCTTTCGCTTCTTTGGGCATCGGTCGTACTTGTAAGTCTATACTCCTTTGCTGGCGGGATAGCGGTGCTTCCCTTCAACCGGATCATAAGTGAGACAATTCTACCGGAAAAAAGAAGCAGTTTTTTCGGATGGCGGCTGTTTTTCGGCGGCTTTATGGCCATGATGGCTGGTTTTATTGTTAAATATGTTTTGGGCAGCGACAAGATGCTTTGGCCGAAAAATTTTGGCGTTCTGTTTCTGCTCTCCTTTGTGACGTTGATTATCGCTTATACAGCCATGTCTATGTTCAAATTCCCAAGTGACCCGCCCGGCAAATCTAAAGATATCATGCCATCACTCTGGCAGGAATGCTTAAAAGTTTTCAAGACTTATCCTGTGATGAAAAGACTGGTTGTAATCGAGCTTTTGACATCTAAACTGGCGCTTTTTATGCCTTTCCTGACGCTTTATGCAACGCAAACTCGGCATATCCCGCTTAAATGGGTGGGGATTTTTATAGTTTGCATGAAACTGGGAAGTATGTTGAGTAACCTGTTATGGATGCCTGTTGGAAATAAAGTCGGCACCAGAATCCTTATACATGCAGGGATAATAACAGCGATTGTATCTCTTCTGCTGACAATCTTCGCGGATAACGTCTTACTATTTTCACTGGCCTTTTTTACTACAGGTCTCGCCTCCAGCGCTCTTATGGTCGGCTACAATGGATACATACTGGAAATCGGGCCTGCTGAAACACGCGTGCTGCTGGTGGCAGTTAAAGGCACTATGCTTCTGCCGCTTTACTTTATGCCTCTGCTTGGCGGCTTGATTGCCGATGTGATGGGATATTTCTGGTTATTAGTATTAGGGTTGGTAATCTTTTCTCTGGCCTTATTTTTGGCATCTACCCTATGTGAACCTCGCAGTGGCGACAAAGCATGTGGACCACGCCTGACCAATGAATTAGCTTAACGTGATTTGTTCGCAAAAAATATTATGGAAAACAGAGCAACGATAAAAAAACTTGGCCGAAACGACCCTTGCTGGTGTGGTAGTGGTAAAAAGTACAAAAAATGCCACATGGAGCAGGATAAGTTTGTCGAAAGACCTCAAGCATCTTTCAACTTACCAGTAGTATCAAAGCTTCTGGTATCCAAAGGAAAAGTCAGTCCACCTCGTGCTGTTCCTGCACATATTAAGCGTCCGGATTATGCTGAAACTGGTGGTGGTGACGAAAAAGAATCTTCGATGCAAAATAAATTGAGCAACCAGGAAATCGAACAGATGCGACATACCTGCCGTGCTGCACGTCGGGTGTTAGATAAAGCCATAAAAGCCGTACGCCCTGGTGTTACTACCGATTATGTTGATGCTGTCGTTCACGAGGCATGCATTGCTGAAGGCGGATATCCAAGCCCACTAAATTACAACGGTTTCCCAAAAAGTGTCTGTACCTCTGTTAACGAGGTGATCTGTCATGGTATCCCCGATGATAGACCGTTGAAAAGCGGTGACATTGTTAATATAGATGTTACCATTTTTCTAAACGGCCTGCACGGCGACTGCTCTGAAACTGTTCCCGTAGGTAGTATCGACCAAGAGTCTCAAAATCTCCTGGCCGTCGTTTATGAATCTATGATGCGGGGAATTGCTGCTGTTAGACCAAATGGTCTGATTAGAGATATCGGCCGTGCTATTGAAACGTATGTAAAAAAAGATGGTTACAGTGTAGTACGCGCTTATTGTGGACATGGTATCGGTAAACTTTTCCATTCCAGCCCAACCGTGCCACATTTTTACAATCCAAAAGAACGTACAAAGATAAAACCAGGCATGATTTTTACCGTTGAACCCATGATTAATATGGGTACATGGGAACACACGATCTGGACAGATGGCTGGACAGCAGTTACTTTGGACCTAAAGAGAAGCGCCCAGTTTGAGCACACTGTGTTGGTTACCCAGAACGGTGTGGAGATTTTGACCTTAACTGAAAAGCAATCGCAGCCATTTTTGAGACAAAACAACAAGAACCGTATATTAGAATAGGATTATGCAAGATCGATAGATACGGCGTAAAAATGATAAAAGGGGAAAAATCGGTTGCTTTAGTAAATTACAAAGTATGCAGCCCAAATAAATGTAATCCTGATGAAGGTATTTGTGCTGCGGTAGAGGCATGCTCAAAGGCTGTTTTAGAACAGATAGATGGGACTTTTGAACTGCCAATAGTAAACCAAGATATGTGTTTAGGGTGTGGAGATTGTGTTGAGGCTTGCCCTTTAGATGCTATTCAAATAAAACATAGTTTTTAAGGATTCAATAATGGCAAAAATAATCGTTTCCACTGGAAGAGGAGGAACTGGAAAGACTACGTTTGTGGCATTGGCTGCCAAGTATCTGGAATCTCCTTTTCTTCTTATTGACCTTGACCCTGACCAGAATTTGGCAGATATGCTCGGCATAAATTTAGATAACGAACCGACAATGACCGTCTCAGATGCGCTTTACAATATCATTCAAAAGAAAAAGAGCAGCACCGAATTT
The DNA here is from genome assembly GCA_964417935.1 of uncultured Pirellulales bacterium. Taxonomy (GTDB): domain Bacteria; phylum Planctomycetota; class Phycisphaerae; order Sedimentisphaerales; family Anaerobacaceae; genus NIOZ-UU13. The sequence goes on along the minus strand of CAYQKF010000016.1, from coordinate 6,672 downwards.
AATTCAATACCCCTACCTAATCAAATGGAATATTTGCTTCAAAGCGATTGTTTATATGAGGGAAAGAATTTTGATTTACTCACTCTGGGTACGAAATTGACTCCGGGCTGCTACTGCGTGCCGGACGATTTGCTCAGACAAAATATTCCAAGGCTGGCTAAAAACTATAAGAGCGTAGTAATCGATTCACCAGCAGGTGTAGAGCACTTAAACAGAAAGGTGACCTCGAATATAAATGAGCTTTTTATTCTTGTAGATCCATCGATAAAATCAATAAAACACATAACGAGAGTAGAAAATATAGCCAAAGGTGTTGGAATTCATTATGATCATCTTTATGTAATAGGCAATTATGAGTTTGACCAGACAACGGAGGACCATCTGCGCAAGGTTAACCAAGATTATACAGGTAAGGTAGAATACGATAAAGAACTGAGGGAATATAACTTAAATGGTAAATCGCTGTTAGAGCTTGGCGATGATTCTCCGGCTTGTTTATCTATTAGAGAAATAATGGAAAAGAGCAGGTTATTAGAGCCAAAAACAAAACAAGGTTGAAAAATGCAAAATTATTTAATCAAACCCGTTGGAGTTGTTAGAAGTGATTATAAAGAAGCTTCTTTAACTCTTCGGGAAGAGGACCTGGAACTTGATGAAGAAATCTTAGCAAGAACAAAAACAAATAAAGGGAATATATCCGAACTTGTTATCGATCAAGAATATAACGACTGCTTGGATGGAATAGAAGATTTTTCCCATATTATGGTATTATATTGGTCACATCGTACAAATGATAAACAACGACGCATCACCAAAGTTCATCCGGCAGGGAAAAAAGAATATCCTTTAGTGGGGGTATTTGCCACTCGCTCTCCAGTTCGGCCTAATCCTATTTGCGCAACCACAGTAGAGCTCTTAGAAAGAAGAGAGAATGTACTGAAGGTAAAGAGCTTAGATGCTGTTGATGGAACCCCCATAATTGATATAAAGGCTCACAGCCCTTCTTATGATAGCCCCTCCAATGTAAAACAGGCTGACTGGATGGAAGAATTAGTAAAATACTTTAGAGAAAAGCTAAAATAAGATACAGAGGCAAATTAAATGTGTTCAGAAAAGCAAATGGTCAGGCATGCTGAAGAAGTATTAAGAGAAGTAGGGATAAAAAAAGGCCAAACAGTTTTGGATTGCTGCTGCGGCTCAGGTATTTATACAACTGCTGCTGCTCAATTGGTTGGAGAAAAAGGGTTGGTGTACGCTATAGATACGAACAGCGAAAGGTTGAAGGATTTAAGGCACACAGTTAAATCAAGAAAGTTGAAAAATGTAAAAATAATGGAAGAAAACGTGGAATTAAAGATACCTTTGCCTAATAGCTCTATCGATATTGTTCTTCTTTATGACATATTTTGGTATTTCAGACCTAAAGAGAATAAATTAACAAAGTTGTTACAGGAAGTTTACAGAGTTGCAAAAGCAAAAGCTACAATCTCGGTTTATCCTGCTCACCTGGACTTACATGAGTTAAAACATTTCAAAGATGAAGTGGAAAATAAAGGCTTTAGTCTGGAGAGTGAATATTCTAAGCAGCTTGTTCATGAAGGAAGAATAGAAAAAGGCAGGTTATTAAATTTCAAGAAGACAAATAATCAGGTTGAAAAGATTGAGATGAGAATAGCTGATTTAAAAAATAGACTTCCTGCACATTCAGTATCGCCATCAATGATTGAAGAATTAGAGGATCTGGAGGAAAAACTTGCTGATGCCAAAATGAAACGAACGTGAATTTAAAAGAATTGTTAAAGAACAGACATTACAAGATCGTGTACGCACTGTGTATCTGGAAAGCTTTTTGCTGGTGAATCACTATGAATAAAATTTATATAATAGTATTTTTAGTAACTTTTACAATTGCCGGATTTTTCTGTGGTTGTACCAAGAATGGCAATGGTGACAAAAACGGCGGACAGTATATTGTGGATATGGCGGGAAGAAAAGTCTGGGTGCCGGAGAATGTAGAGCGGATTGTCTGTAAGGGACCGGGAACACTGCGATTGATAACATACTTGCAGGCAACAGATAAGGTGGTAGGCATTGAAGGCGGTTTTGAAAAGCAAAGTGTCAGTGGACGGCCTTACCGGATCGCACACAAGGAATTGACTGCTCTGCCGACAATAGGCACAGCCGGGCCTTCTCCGCAAGCCGATAGTGAAGCGGTTTTGCAAGTCGGACCAGATGTCGCTTTTATTTCGTATGCTGAGGGGCGAATCGTTAAAAATTTACAAGACAGAACAAGCATACCAGTAGTAGTACTTGATCCAGGACCACTGGGTAAACTTGACATAAACAGTGTTTTTCGATCATTGGAACTTGCTGGCAAAATACTCGGCAAGAGCGAACGTGCACAGAAAGTGATTGATTTTATCAAGAGCACAGAAAACGAACTTAAACAGCGAGTCAAAAACATCTCGAAAAGGGACAAACCAAGCGTATATGTAGGCGGATTGGGCTACAAAGGCAGTCAGGGAATTACAAGTGCCCAGACAGACTATCCGGGATTTAAACTGCTTGATGTACACAACGTAGCAAGTAAGCTGAAGCAACAAGGTCATATATCGGTAAGTAAAGAAAAACTCCTGCAGTGGAATCCGGATGTGATATTTGTTGATGGCGGCGGGATTGAATTAGTACTGACAGATTATCAAAAAAACCCTAAATTTTATAAATCTCTAAAGGCAGTTGAAAACAATCAGGTTTATACACTTCTACCATATAATTTTTACACGACCAATATAGGCACGGCTTTGGCGAACTATTTCTACATGGGCAAAGTTCTATACGGCTCTGCGTTCGAAGATGTAAATCCAGCTAAAAAGGCAGATATGATTTATTCTTTCTTGGTAGGTGAAGGTGTTTTTGAACAGATGCAGAAAGATTACAGTGGATTTAAAAAGTTGAACCTCCTGGAAAGAAAACATGGCGAAAATTGACATTATTAAGCAGCAATATGAACGGTTCAATCGAAGGAAGATGATCACCAGTCTGATAATCGCCGGTATTGGGCTGGTTATCATTTGTTACTCACTACACACGGGACCAATTAACTTAAACGTTTGGCAAATCCTTAAAGTGTTGGTTGGTAGTGGCAACAAAATCCAACATCTGGTGATTTGGAATATTCGACTGCCGCGCATCCTGGCTGCCATTATTGCGGGGACAAGCCTTTCATTGGCTGGATGTGCTATGCAGTGCCTTTTGCGAAATCCGCTGGCATCGCCCTTCACAATGGGAATTTCACAGGGTGCAGCATTTGGCGCTGCTTTTGCGATTATCGGACTAGGCATTGGACAAAAGCCGGCGACAGAAGTTCCCATCATCACTACAAGCCCATACATAATAACACTATTTGCTTTTAGCGGGGCATTTGCCGGGATTATGGTGATCTTAACGTTGGCAAAGCTAAGCCGACTAAGTGCATACGCTATGGTATTAGCAGGGGTTGCGATGGGCTCATTATTTACCGCAGCTACAATGCTGCTGCAATATTTCGCAGAGGATATCGAGGTTGCTTCCGTGGTATTCTGGACATTTGGGGATATCAGCCGGGCCAACATGGTGGATGTGTCCTTGATGTTTTTTATTGGCACAGCGGCTCTGGTTTACTTCATCTTCAAGAGGTACGATTTTAACGCAATGCAAATTGGCGAAGAAACAGCCAAATCACTGGGTGTAAATACTGAGGGTCTGCGGCTTGTTGGTATATTAGCTGCAGCACTAATCACTGCGGTCTCAGTAGCATTTTTGGGGATTATTGGCTTTGTGGGGCTGGTTGGGCCTCATGTAACCCGGCGTCTAATAGGCGGTGACCATCGGTTTTTAATTCCTATTTCAGCATTGACAGGCAGTGTGTTGCTGCTTGCCGCTGATACCGCGGCACGGACGGTGATGGCCCCGACAGTATTGCCGGTAGGGATATTAACATCGTTTATGGGTGCGCCGCTGTTTATTTACCTTATTATAAAAAAACGTGAGTAAAAATAATGAGACTTCGAATTGAAAACTTGGAATTTTCATACCCCTCGGTCCCGGTATTAAAAGATATATGCATGGAGCTTCATTCAGGAACGATTGTCAGTATCGTGGGCAGAAATGGTGCGGGCAAATCTACATTGCTAAAATGTATGACCCGCATACTCCAAAGGTATAAAGGCACTATTCTTTTAGATGGGCAATCTATTGAATCGATGAAAAATAAGGAGATAGCGCGAAGAATGGCGTACCTGCCACAAACCGGTGACCATGATTTTCCCGTGACTGTTTTTGATATGGTTCTAATGGGACGATATCCTCATATAGCGTGGTCTCTGGATGAGCATGATAAGGATTACGTATGGCAGATTTTGGAGATGATGGACCTTCAGGAACTTGCGATACGGGATTTTCGACATATCAGCGGAGGTCAGCAACAACAAGTATTGATAGCTAGAGCGCTTGCACAGCAAGCGGATGTATTTTTGCTGGATGAACCGACGAGTAATCTGGATATCCGACACCAATTGGAGGTAATGGAGGTTATCAAAAAGCTGGTCAAAGAGAATAATATACTAACTGTTATATCAATACACGATCTAAATCTGGCCGCCAGATATGCTGATTGGGTAATTATGATTAACCAAGGCAGCATCCACGCTGCCGGCGAGCCGAGCGAGGTTTTTACAGCAGAAAATATACAGCAGGTTTACGGAGTCGAAGCGAAAACCATCACGGCCGGCAACAAGGTGCACATTATTCCGGTTCGACCCGTGGAGTTCTTTGAACAAGAGTTTGCGGACTAACACCAGAGTACAAGATAAAAACGCGTTATAAAAAGGCATTAGAAAAATTCAACAAAACAAATTACAAGGATAATAAGATTATGTCTGAAGAACATATCCCTGCTGATTATACCGAGATGGACCTTGTAAAGGCTGAGCGTTTTGACAAAAAGGTCAAAGAAAACTTTATGCCGGCAATTATCTCCACAGTTAAACAAATCACTGAGGATTATGGTGTTTTAGAAGGTATAGGTATAGATGTAGGTTGTGGTACGGCTGTGTTTGCAATTGAGCTTTACAAACATTCGAAGTTGAGGATATACGCGCTGGAAAAGGAAAAGGTCATATACGAAGTGGCACGCATGAACATCGAAAAAGAAGCATTGACAGATAAGATAATCCCTGTTCTCGGTGATGCCCATGATTTGCCTTTTGATGATGATTTCGCCGATTTTATAATCAGCAGAGGTTCATATCACTGTTGGAAAGATAAAGTACAGGTATTTAAAGAAATTCACAGGGTGTTAAAGAAAGATGGTATTGGCTTTGTCGGTGGCGGATTTGGGCGTTATGTCACCGAGGAAGATTTAAACAGAATGAAATCTCTAAGAGATCGCTCCCTGAAAGAAAACGCAAAAGCTTACAATTCACCGGATGGCTTAAAAGGCGTTATACATAAAGCAAGTATATCTAACTTCCGTATAATTTTTGACAAAGCCGGTCTTTGGGCAGAAATAAGAAAATAGTTGTCGAAACAATCAATACCAAGTTGGGTAAAAAAATATCGCTAGGCCATTGTAAAATATAAAAGGTGCTTAATTGATCATGAACAAAGTTGTATTGATTTATAGTGAGGGTTTTGAAAAGTTGGATTTTGGTCTCGGGCATCCCATGAGAGGAGACCGGTATAGCAAAGCAGTAGAAGAATTTAAGAAAATGAGCTTATTAAACAATCTCACTATAGAAAACCCTGACCCCATACCAACTGACACTCTTAACCTTTTCCATACATCCGATTATATAAGCAAGGTGCGGCAAGTGAGCGATACCGGCCAAGGGTCCTTTGGTGAGGAAGTTCCCGGCTTTAAGGGCATTTACGATATTGCTTTATTGAGCGTCAGTGCCTCTATTACCGCAGCCAATTACATTGTGGCGAATAATCCCTTTGATGTTGCCATAAACATCTGTGGGGGCTGGCATCATGCATTTGAGAATAAGGGCAGAGGTTTTTGTATCTTTAACGATATAGTCGTTACTGCTAACTACTTACTGAAACGGAAAAATATCAACAAGATTATGATAATAGATTATGATGCTCATCATGGAGATGGAACGCAGCGAGCCTTTTATAGCAACTCTCAGGTTTACACCATCTCCTTCCATCAAAATCCTGCCACATTTTACCCTTTCAGAACAGGTTACGAAAACGAAACCGGAGAAGGCAAAGGAAGGGGTTTTAATAGAAATTTTCCACTTTCATCCCTTTGCGATGATACCGAGTTTATTTCAAAATTTAACGAGGTACCTGAGTTAATCGAGGATTTTGCTCCAGAGGTGCTAATCCTACAAATGGGCGTAGATGGCTCAAGACAATGTACTATCTCTAGCATGCAATTAACCAACAACGCCTATGATTATGCCTCGAAGCTTCTTATCAACCTACAAAAGAAACATAAATTCAAGATTCTGGCCTTAGGTGGCGGCGGATTTGTCCATCCGATGTTGGGCCAAAATTGGGGAGTTCAAATTCGAAATTTCGTAGGGCGGTAAATATGTGCCGGTGGCAAGTAGATATACTTAAGTTTCTAATTAGTTCCTGTTGCGGAAAGAAATTTATGTAAAAACTTATACAAAAAAAGCC